>NZ_JBKBCT010000015.1:0-57791 GCF_050871525.1 Kineococcus auxinigenes
GCACCCCCCCCCCCCCCCCCCGCCCCCCCCCCCCCCCCCCCCCCCCCCCCCCCCCCCCCCGCCCGCCCCCCCCCCGCCCCCCCCCCCCCCCCCCCCCCCCCCCCCCGCGGAGGGACCGGGGGGACCGAGGTGGGGAGTCAGGCGGGTGGGGTCAGGAGGGGGCGGCGAAGGGGGTGGAGTCCAGGGCGTCGATGAGCTCGCGCATCGAGTCCTGCACCGCGACGGCACCGGCCTCGCGCAGCTCGCCCACCGAGTACCCGCCCGTGCGCACCGCCACCGCCGGCATGCCCGCCCCCGCGGCGGCCTGCACGTCGTACGTGGAGTCCCCCAGCACCACGCCGGCGCCACCCCCCACGCGCTGCAGCGCCACCTGGAACAGGTCCGGGGCGGGTTTGGTCGCCTGCGCGTCGTCGGACGACGTCCACGCCTCGCACAGCTCGCGGGCGTCGAGCAGGTCCAGGAACGCGTCGACGTGCTTCCCCTTGCCGGAGGAGGCGAGCACGACCTTCCACCCGCGCCGGCCGAGCTCGGCGATCAGGTCGCGCGCGCCGTCGAACGGCTGGACCTCCGGCAGCAGGCGGTCGAACTCCTCCGTCCACGCCGCGCGCGCGTCGTCGCCGTGGGCCTGTTCGAACTCGTCGCCGGCGACCGCGGGCACGAGCTGGTCGCCGCCCATCCCGATGGCGCGGTGGATGCGCCAGACCGGCACGGTCAGGTCGTACCTGCGGAACGCCCGGAACCACGACAGGGCGTGCTGGTAGTTCGTGTCGACGAGGGTGCCGTCGACGTCGAGCAGAGCAGTGTCGGCCATGCCCGTCCCGTACCCGCGCAGGGGCGGTTCACGCGGCGACGTCCACGCAGAACAGCTTGCGGGGGTCCTGCAGCATCGCCGGCGGCTGCACGTCGGAGCGGGCTGCGCGCCCGCCCCAGCGCACCCGCCGGCGGTGCCGTGCCTCGACGCCCTTGCGGCCGTCGAACTCGTACTCGCCCAGCACCTCGCCCAGCAGCAGGGCCTGCTCGTGCTCGACGGGCAGGGCGACCTCGTCACCGGGTGCCAGCTCGTGCACGAACGTGTCCAGCACCCGCAGGTCCTTGCCGGGGCGCTTGCCGGGGGTGACCTGCTTGAGCAGCTGCCGCAGCGTGGTGCCCTCCTGCGCGAGGCGCACGTCGACGTCGATGCCGGACTCGGTGCCGAGCCCGACGACGCCGTCGGTGAGGAACTCCGCCAGCGCCTGCGGGGAGCCGGGGCGCACGATCCACACCAGCCTGCCCCCGGCGCGCGGACGCGGTTCGAGGGAGGGCGGGTCGGGCCAGCAGTAGGGCAGGTCGTCGGGTTCGTCGTCGCCGAAGATCGGCCGGTAGGTCGCCGGGTCCTTGCGCAGCAGGGCCGAGCGGTGGCTGAGGTGCACCGCCTCGTCCCCCAACCACGGCGGCATGAGCCCTTCGGCGGCGAGCTCGGCCTGCGGCCGCCCGACGACCTCGGGGGCGAACTCGCCGATGAGGCGGCGGGTGGAGTCGGCGCGGCCGGTGCGGGTCCACTCGTCGACGCAGGCGAGGCCGTAGGCGACGAGGGCGGGGGTGCAGCCGCGCCACATGCGCACCGCGGGGTGGTTCACCCAGCCGTAGTCGGGCAGTTCCAGGGCCCGCAGCACCTGCAGGGTCTCCACCCGCTGCTTGCCCAGCCGGGGCGCGTCGAGCACGGCCGCGGAGCGCGCGAAGTCGGCGTAGGGGAGGAACGTCTGCACGCCGTCCACCGTGGCGCGGTCACCGCTCCGGCGCCACCCCACCCCACCCCGCCCCGCCCCGCGGTGATCCCACGAGGTTGAGCCCTCACTCGTGCAAGATCACCGCCGGGGAGGAGGGTGGGGGCGGGACGTCAGTAGCCGGCATCGACGTCCACGACGCCCACGAGGTCCTCCCCGGCGGCGAAGCGGCGCACGTTCTCCTCCACGCGGGCGGCCAGGCCTCCGGACTGCAGCTGCGGGGGGTTGGCGACGTGGGGGGTGATCAGGGCCCGCGGCTCGTTCCACAGCGGGTGGTCGTCGGGCAGCGGCTCGGGGTCGGTGACGTCGAGGGCGGCGCCGGCGATGACGCCGCGGGCGAGGGCGTCGGTGAGCGCGCGGGTGTCGACGAGGGTGCCGCGGGCGATGTTCACCAGCCACCCGGAGGCGCCGAGGGCGGCGAGCTCCGCGGCGCCGACGAGGGCCTCCGTCTCGCTGGTGGCGGGGGCGGCCAGGACGACGTGGTCGGCGCGCTCCCACACCTCCCCGACGCGGTCGGCGGGCAGCGTCTGCGCGGCGCCGGGCACGTCGTGGCCGCGGCGCGTCACGGCGAGCACCGTGGCGCCGAGGGCGTTCAGCGCGGGGATCATCGCCCGGCCGATGCCACCGGCCCCGACGATCGCGACGGTGGAGCCGCGCAGGGTGCTCTGGGGCTCGGCGGCGGCGCGGGCGTCCCAGGTGCTCGCCCGGGCGGAGACGGCCAGGCCGCGCACCCCGGCCAGCAGGAGGGCGACGGCGTGCTCGGCGACGGCGTCGGAGTAGGCGCCGGCCGCGGACGTCCAGGTGCGGTCGCGGTCCACCCTGCCCGCGGCGAACCAGCTCTCGATGCCGGCGGAGGGCAGCTGCACCCAGCGCACCGCGTCGGGCAGGTCCGGCAGGTCGCCGGGCCCCGCGGCCCACACCACCGCGTCGGCGTCGGCGAGGGCGCTGACGCGCCCGCCGGCGCGGCGCACGGCGTCCTCCAGGTCGTTCCGCTCGCCGGGTCCGACGTGGACGGCCGGGGTGTCGGGCATGGCGCGCTCCTGCTCTGGTGGGGTCGGGCGGACGCCGACCACCCTAGGGAGCGGAGCCGCGCGGGGCCCGGCCGGAGCTCCCTGGGACACCTCCGCGGCGCCTCGACGATCTCGGGGCGCGGGAAGTTCCCGGCGGGTCTAACGTCTCGGCGAAGCAGTTCCGGGATCTACTCCAGAAAGGCAACGGACCGTGGGTATTTCGTTCCTCTCCGCCATCATCGTCGGCCTGATCATCGGGGCCCTGGCGCGTCTGGTGCTGCCCGGCAAGCAGAAGATCGGCATCATCGCGACGATCCTCGTCGGCATCGTCGCAGCCCTGATCGGCCTGGCGATCTCCGCCGCCATCGGCCTGACGGACGACGGGTTCAGCATCATCACCCTGATCATCCAGGTGGTCCTCGCCGCGATCGGCGTCTCGATCCTCGCCGGCAGCAGCCGCCGCTCGGTGCGCCGCTGACGGACCGGGCGCAACGGTGCCCCTGAGCACCCGGCCGCGCGCGGTCGTGTTCGACGTCAACGAGACGTTGTCGGACACGGAGGCGTTGCGGCGCAGGCTGGAGGGCCTCGGCGCACCCGCCGGGGCCCTCCACTCGCGCTTCCTGCCCTCCGTGCTGCGGGACGGTTTCGCCCACTCGTTCGCCGGGGAGCCGGCGCCGTTCCGGCAGGTGGCCGAGGACGTCCTGCGCACCGACCTGGGTGCGGCGGGCGTCCGCGAGCACCTGGACCGCGACGTGGACGCGGCGGTGGAGTTCGCGCTGGGGGCGTTCGGTGAGTTCACGGTCCACCCCGACGTCCCGGCGGGGGTGCGGCGGTTGCGCGCCGCGGGACTGGACCTGGTCGCGTTCACCAACGGTTCCGCGCACGAGTGCGAGTCGTTGCTGGAACGCGCCGGGTTGCGGGGGGACTTCTCGCACGTGCTGTCCGTGGAGGAGGTCGGCCCTTGGAAGCCGCACCCCGCCGCGTACGCGCACGTGCTGCGGGTGTGCGGCCTGGCGGCCGGGGAGGCGCTGTTCACGGCGGTGCACCCGTGGGACCTGGACGGTGCGGCGCGGGCCGGGATCGCCACGGCGTGGCTGGACCGCGACGGCGGCCCGTACCCGTCCGCGTTCCCGGCGCCGTCGCTCGTCGCGACGGGCGTGGACACCCTCGCCGAGATCGTGCTCGCTGCGCCTGCGCGCTGATCAGGGGCGCACCCGTCCCGGACGGCGAGGTGCGGCACTTCCTCGATTGACTGCATTGCGTTACCGACTCCTCACGCAAAGACACGATAGAGTCTGGTGATCACTGTGAGGAGGTCGGGCGTGAAGGCTTCAGCGCACCACGGCCAGGAGTCGGGTCACGGGTCCAGCCGCCGGGCGGGCCGGTGGTCGGCGGAGAGGACCGTGGTGCTGCCCGAAGCGGGGCGCGTCGTGAGCGGCCTGCGCCGCGACGGGATCGCCGTCACCAGCCTGGCCGCCCTCACCGGCGACGCGGGCGTGCTGGACGACGTCCTCGACTGCGCCCGCGCACTGGTGGCCCACCGGGAGCAGGACACCCGCGCGCACCGCCTCCTGCTGACGTCGGGCCAGGACCCCTGGGACCACCCGGCGGACGCGGACCGCGTGGCCCTGCTGGGTGACGACGTGCCCGCCACCTCGTGCCGCCGGCTCCTGCTGCACCCCGTCCTGGACGGCATCGCCGAGGCCTACTGCCGGCGCGCGGTGCGCTCGGTGGAACCCGCGGGCTGGCTGGAGGTCGCCGCCACCGGGCCGCTCCCGCCACGCCGCTGGCAACGGGCGCCGCGACGGCGGCGACCGGTGCTCGAGGTGTGGATCCACCTCACCGCCGCGCAGGACGGCGACGGGCCCCTGCACTACGTGCGCGGCACCCACCTCGACCGGCGCGGGGAGGGAGCTGCGCCCGGCACCTTCGAGGCGCCGGGCGGCCCCGCGGGCACGGTCGTGTTCGCCGACCCGCGAGGCATGCACCGGCGCTCCCCCGCCGTGGGGCGGGACAGGCTGCTCCTGCACGCGACGTTCAGCACGAGGCGCCGCGCGGCGCGCCCGGCGCACTCGGCACCGCGCGCGACGCACCACGCCTTCGCGCTGGCCGGGGCCTGAGGGTTCAGCCGCGCCCGAACAGCTTGGCGATCAGCCGTCCGAACCAGCCCCTGGGCTGCTCGGCCACCGGCTGCGCGGCCGGCTCGGCCACGGGCTGCGCGACCACGGGCACGACCGGCTCGGCCACGGGCTGCTGGGCCACGGGCTGCGCGACCACGGGCGCGGCCGGCTCGGCCACGGGCTGCTCGGCCACGGGCTGCTCGCTCACGCGCGCGGGCGCCGACAGCGCCGCGTTGAGCTGGGCCTCGGGCGTGTAGCTCGCCTCGCCCAGGATCGAGGCGGCGAACTGCAGCGCCGACGCCTGCACGGGGGCGACGGTCTGGGCGCCGCGCGGGGGGACGCCCGTCGGCGCCTCGGTGTCGTCGTGGGCCATCGGCTCTCCCCGGGTTCCGGGCGGCACCCCGGGCGGGGTCCGCTGCGTTGAGGACATCGGCAGCCGGGCGCCGCACCTTGAGCGTTCCGCCGCAGCCGGGGTGGCCCGTCGTGCGCCCCCCGCCGTGCGACCGTACGTTCTGCCCGTGAACCCGAGCGTGACCGTCTTCGCGCCCTCACCCGTCCTGCGCGTCCTGGTCGAGCCGAGCGCGAGCGGCGACGTGGAGATCCACCTGCACCCGGGCGGCCAGGGCGTGTGGGTGGCCCGGATGGCCGCCCGCCTGGGGGCGCGGGTGCGGCTGTGCCTGCCGCTGGGCGGTGAGCCCGGCACGGCGGTGGAGGCCCTGCTGCGGGCGGAGGGCCTGGAACCGCGCGTCGTGCGCACGGTGGGGCCCAGCGCCACGGCGGTGCTGGACCACCGCGGCCACGAGGGGGAGCAGGACGCGGAGCGGGCGGAGCGGGTCGCGGCGTCCACCGCGACCCTGACCCGCCACGAGGTCGACGACCTGTTCAGCACCACCGTCACCTCCGCGCTCGACAGCGGGGTCCTGGTGCTGACGGGTGCCGAGCACGAGCGGGTGCTGCCGGCGGACGTGTTCGGGCGGCTGGCCGCGGACGCGCGCGGGCAGGGCGTCCGGGTCGTCGCGGACCTGTCCGGCCCGGCGCTGGAGCACGCGCTGGAGGGCGGGGTGGACGTGCTGAAGATCGCGCACGACGAGCTGCCCGGCGAGGACGGCGACGGCGAGGCGGAGGCCGGGGACGTGGCGGAGCTGCTGCGCCGGGCCGGGCGGTTGCGCGAGCGCGGCGCGGGCACGGTCCTGGTGACGCGGGCCGCGCAGGAGCCGCTGGTGCTGACGGGGGCCGGCGCGCACCGGCTGGAGGTGCCGAGCTTCACGGCGGTGCAGTTCCGCGGCGCCGGCGACTCGATGAGCGGGGCCGTGGCGGCTCGGCTGGCGCAGGGCGCCGACGAGCTGTCGGCGATCAGCACGGCCGCGGCGGCCGGTGCGGTCAACGTGACCCGGCAGGGCTACGGCACGGGCACCGCGGAGGCGGTCGAGGCGGTCGCCCAGCGGGTGCGGGTCCACCGCCTCGACTGACCACCGCGGGGGTCAGCGCACCGGTGCCGGGGGGCGTCGACCGCCGCGCGCGGCGCTCCCCCGCTGCTCCAGCCAGCCCAGGACCTGCCCGGCCGGCATGGGCCGGGCGTGGTGGTACCCCTGCGTCTCGTCGACCCCCAGCTCCCCCAGGCGGTGCAGCGTCGCGGCGTCCTCGACGCCCTCGGCCAGCAGCCGCATGCCCAGGCTGTGCGCCAGGTCGGCGGTGCCGGCGACGATGGCGGCCGAGCGCTCGTCCCGCGCGGCGCGCGCGGTGAAGGTGCGGTCCAGCTTCAGCTCGACCGCGGGCAGGTCCCGCAGGTACGCCAGGCTGGAGTACCCCGTGCCGTAGTCGTCGATGCTGACGCCGGCGCCGGTGCCCAGCAGCCCGGCGACGGTGCGCCGGCTGCGCTCGGGGTCGCTCATGAGGGTGGTCTCGGTGATCTCCAGGACCAGGGCGCGGGGGTCCAGACCCGCGGCGGCGACGACGTCGCGCACGCGGCCCGGCAGGGCGGCGTCGAGCAGGCAGCTGGTCGCCAGGTTCACCGCGACGCGCAGCGGCCGCCCGGCCTCGCGCCAGCGCACGGCCTCGGCGACGGCCTGGCGCAGCACCTCCTCGGTGATCGAGGTCATCAGGCCGCGCTCCTCCGCGAGGTCCAGGAACGCCGCGGGGGGCAGCAGGCCGTGCTGCGGGTGCTGCCAGCGCACCAGCGCCTCCATGCCGACGACCCCGCCGGTGCGCAGGTCCACCTGCGGCTGGTAGTGCAGCACGAGCTGCCCGGCGGCGATGCCGGCGCGCAGGTCGTCCAGCAGCGCGAGCCGGTCGCGCGCGGCGCGGTCCACGGCCTCGTCGTAGACGGCGACACCGCCCCCGGCCCGCTTGGCCACGTACATCGCCGTGTCCGCCTGCCGCAGCAGCTCGGCGTCGCCGCCGGGCACGGGGCCGGCGGCCTGCTGCGCGGCGCCGGTCGCGGCGACGCCGATGCTGGCGCCCACGTGCACGGCGAGGCCGCCCACCGTGAAGGGCTCGGCGAGGGCGGTCAGGACGTCCTCGGCGACGCGGTGCCCGTCGGCGATGCCGGCACCGGGCAGGACCACCGCGAACTCGTCACCGCCCAGCCGCGTGAGCAGCGCCTCCTGCGGCAGGCACCCGGTCAGGCGCGCGGCGACGGCCCGCAGCAGGTCGTCACCGCGGTGGTGGCCGAGGGTGTCGTTGACCTCCTTGAAGCGGTTGAGGTCCACGAGCAGCAGGCCGGTGTCCCGGCCACCGGCGGCGGCGCCGGCGAGCCGCTGGAACAGGGCGCGCCGGTTCGCCAGCCCGGTGAGGTCGTCGGTGACGGCCTGCCGGGCGCTGCCCAGCAGCCGGATCAGCTCGTCGAACGCCAGGGCCACCTTGACGGTGACGCCCCCGACGGCCGCGAAGGTCAGCACGACCGCGGCGTCGGGCAGCCGGGACCACCGGTCCACGAGCAGCAGCGCGACGCTGCCGAGCAGGACCCCGACGGGTGCCAGCAGCACCGGCCACCCCTCGGCGTGCCGACGCGGCAGCCGGGGCGCCGGCTGCCGGGCGGCGAGCACCAGCAGGGCACCCGCGCACAGGCGCGCCACGTCCACCGCCACCGCCACGGGCCCGGCGGCGGCACCCGCTGCGGCGGGCCCCGCGGCGCCGGCCAGGCGCAGCAGGTCGGTGACGTCGGCGGCGGCCAGGACGGTGAAGGCGGCGGCGACCAGCGGCAGGCGGCGGTCGGGGCGCCAGCCGAGCAGGGAGCACGTGGTCAGCGCGTACACCGCCATGAGCACGTCCATGGACGGGCGCGCCACCGCGGCGGCGATGGTGACCGCACCCATCCCCGTGGCGCGCTGCAGGGGGTCCAGGAACAGCGCCGAGCACGCGGCGGCCAGCAGCAGCACCGCGAGCGCGCCGTCGAGCCAGGGGCTGCGCACCCGGTGCAGCCGCCGGCGCAGCAGAGCGACCTGGGCGGCGTAGAAGAGCGGGTAGCCGAGCAGGGTGGCGAGGACGAGCGACCCGTGGCGCTCCAGCACCACGGGGTCGACGAGGGGGCTGCCTGCGGCGGCGTACAGCGCGAGCCGGGCCAGCACGAGCACGGCCGTGCCGGAGGCGAACAGGGCCCACGCGGCGCGGTCGGCGGTGGCGCGCGCGGCGGCCACGGCGAGAGCGGCCACCACGGCGACCCACAGCAGGCCCTGCAGGGTGGCGGCCACCGCGGCGGTGGCCGGCCGCACGGCCAGGGCGGCGGAGGCGGCGAGGACCAGGGCGAACACGGTGGCGGGCACGGCCGGCAGGTGCCGCGCGCGGCTCACCGGGCCGCCGCCCGCCGGTGGCCGCGGGGTCCGCGACGCTCCCCGGGCCCGTCGGGGTCCGCGGGGTCCTCGAGGGGCCCGTCCGCGGGCGCGGTGGCGACGCGGTCCCCGCCGCGCGCCTTGGCGGCGTACATGGCCTCGTCGGCGCGCCGCACGGCACCGGCGGGGTCGTCCCCGGCGCGCAGCCGCGTGGAACCGACGCTGGCGGTGACGCCGTGGGCCGCGCCGACGCGCGCGACCTGCGCGCGCACCGCCTCGGCCGGTCCGGTGCGGGCGCCGGCGCCCGGAGCACCGGCCAGGACGGCGAACTCGTCACCGCCCAGGCGCGCGACGGTCCCGGCGGGGCCGACGGCTCGTCGCAGGGCACCGGCCACGGCCACCAGGAGGTCGTCGCCGGCGGCGTGGCCGGCGGTGTCGTTGACGGCCTTGAAGCCGTCGAGGTCCACCAGGTGCAGCGACGCCGCGGGGGCGGGGCGCTCGAGGTGCTCGCGCAGGTGGTGCAGGAACGCGCGGCGGTTCAGGCAGCCGGTGAGGGGGTCGGTGTCGGCGAGGGCGGCGAGCTCGCGGCGCACGGCCCGGTGCTGCTCGCGCAGCTCCTGGCGGTCCCGCGCCGCCCAGGTCGCCACGAGCGCGGCGGTGGCGAGCATGCCCACGGGCACGACGACGCGATCGGCGGGCACGTGCGTGGCCAGGGCGGTGGCGAGGTCGGCGAGGACCGCCGTCCCGCCCAGGACGGCGACCGCGCCCGGCGGGTAGGCGACCGCCATGAACCCCACGGAGAGGAAGTACATCAGCCGCACGGGGGTGTCCGTCGTGGATCCCGCGGGACCGTCCAGGACGGTGGCGACAACGGTGATCGTCAAGCTCGCCAGCGTCCAGGTGTACGGGAAGAGCCTGCCGCCGCGGGCGCGGGCCAGGCGCTCCACGGGCAGCAGCAGGACCAGCAGGACGCAGGAGGTCGCCACGGTGTCGAAGACGGTCAGGGCCACGCGGTGGGGGTGGGCGAGCTGCACCCACGCGGAAGCGGTGACGAGGACCCCGCAGATGACGGAGAGCACCACCCCGGTGCGGGTGTGCCGGCGCCAGAAGGCGACCTCGGCGGGGTCGGCGGCCAGCGGGCGCAGCAGCTCCTCGCGGGCGCGCTGCGAGACCGCGCGGAGGCCCCGCGGGCCCGCGCTGGTGCGACCGTCTTCCTCCACCGGGGGGTTGTCGACACCGGCAGCGGGGTGCTTCAGCGCTTGGGGCGCACCAGCGCTCACGGCTCACCCCGTCGGAGCAGCGCACCGGCGTGCGGACGCGGGACGGCCCCGGACGCACTGCGGCCCCCGTTCCCAGGGGGAGCGGGGGCCGCGGCGGGGTTGATCAGAGGCGGGTGACGCCGCTCGCCTGGGGGCCCTTGGCGCCCTGCGTCACGGTGTACTCCACGCGGTCGTTCTCCTCGAGGCTGCGGAAGCCGCTGCCGTTGATCTCGCTGAAGTGCACGAACACGTCGGCGGACCCGTCCTCGGGGGCGATGAAGCCGTAGCCCTTCTCGCCGTTGAACCACTTCACAGTTCCCTGAGCCATGAGGCCTCCTCAGGTTGGGCGCTCCTCGCGGAGCTAATCGCCGGGGGGCTGACCAGGTGGAAAGCGGACGACCCTCGAGTTTCGATCCCCGGGGTGTTGTCAGCACATCGAGAACAGCGACTACGTGGACCGTAGCACGCTCCGGAGAGGCGTGCCACCGTTCAGCTGCGCAGCTGCTGGACCGCCGGGCAGGTGAAGTTGTTGCGGGCCGCCAGGCCCATCTCGTTCAGGTACGAGATGATCGCCCGGTAGGACCCGATGAAGGTCGTCTCGGTGTACGGGATGCCGTGCTCGGCGCAGAACTGCTTCACGAACGGCTGGGCGCGGCGCAGGTTGGGGCGCGGCATGCTCGGGAAGAGGTGGTGCTCCACCTGGAAGTTCAGCCCGCCCATGATCAGGTCGACGGACCAGCCGCCGGAGATGTTGCGGGAGGTCAGGACCTGCCGGCGGATGTAGTCGACCTTCTTCTCGCGCGGGATGATCGGCATGCCCACGTGGTTGGGGGCGAAGGCGCCACCCATGCAGAAGCCGAAGACGGCCATGTGCACGCCGAAGAACGCCAGCGCCTTCCACGGGCCCATGAGCAGCACCGCCGAGGACGCGTAGATCGCCCAGTGCGTGACGATCAGGGAGGCGTCCACCCAGCGGCGCTTGGTGCGCTTGCCGGTCAGCAGCGAGCGGGTGCTCTCGATGTGCAGGACGAAGCCCTCGAAGGCCAGCAGCGGCACGAAGAAGACGCCCTGGTGGCGGGTGAACCAGCGCAGCAGCCCGCGACGGCTGGCGGCGGCCTCCTCGTGGAAGGAGATGACGCCGGACTCGATGTCGCCGTCGACGCCGCGCTGGTTGGGCGCCTGGTGGTGACGGGTGTGCTTGCCCATCCACCAGCCGTAGCTCAGTCCCGCGACGAAGGCGGCGAAGACGTGCGAGGCCGTCTCGTTGTGCCGGTGCGTGGCGAAGATCTGCCGGTGCGCCGCGTCGTGGCCGAGGAAGGCGAACTGGGTGATGACGAACGCCAGGGCCGCGGCCGGCAGCAGGACCAGCCAGGAGTCGCGCAGCAGGACCGTGCCGGCGGCCACGGCGCCGAAGGCGGCGGTGGTGGCGGCGATGCGGGTCCAGTAGATCCCCTGCCGGCGGCGCATCAGGCCGGCTTCCTGCACGCGCGCGGTGAGCTTGGCGTACGGGGAGGGTTCGCGCCGGGCGCCGGTCTTGGCAGGTGGTGGCGTGATCGCGGTCGCGTCGTGCGCGGCTGCGTCGTGGGTGGGAGCGGTCATCGGCTTCCTCTCGAGCGGGCGGGACTGCGTCCGGCGCCGCGCCTGGCGGGTTCGCGGACCCGGGCGGGTCCGCGCGTGGTGCACCCGCGGGACGGGCACGGTGCGGAGCGCTGCGGTCCACCGCTCTCCCCCACTACAACACGGGAGAGCGGCGGTACGTTCCCGGCGCGGCGCGCGCCCCGGGCGATCAAGGCCGCCCCAGCCGCAGGGCGACGAACGCGACGTCGTCGTCGGTGTCGCCGAGCCGGGCCAGCAGGTGGTCGCACAGCGCCTCGACGTCCTCGGGCGCCTCGGCGAGCGTGCGGGCCAGTCGCGCCAGGCCCCGGCTCAGCTCCTCACCGCGCCGCTCGACCAGTCCGTCGGTGTAGGCCAGGACCGTGGAACCCGGCTCCAGGCGGCGGCGAGCGCCGGCGCGGGTGGTGGGCTGCACGCCCAGCATCAGCCCGTGCACGGCGTCGAGCGTGTCGACCCGGCCGTCGGGGGCGCGCACCAGCAGGGGCGGGTGCCCCGCGGTGGCGTGCTCCAGCAGCCACGTCCCGTCCGGGGCGGGGGTGGCGCGGGCGTAGGCCAGGGTCGCCATCGTCGCCATGCCCAGGCCGTCGAGCAGGCGGTCGACGCGGTCCAGGACCGCCTCGGGCGCGGGGCCGGTGGTGTCCCAGGCGCTGGCGCGCAGCAGGCCCCGCAGGTGCCCCATCGCGGCGGCGGCCATGACGTCGTGGCCGACGACGTCGCCGACGGCCAGGCCCACGGCGTCCCCGGGCAGGTCGATGAGCTCGTAGAAGTCGCCGCCGACGCGGGCGCCGGACTCGCTGGCCCGGTAGCGCGCGGCGGCCCGCACCCCCGGGATGGCCGGCAGCTGCGGCAGCAGGCTGTTCTGCAGGGTGGCGGCGATGCGGTGCTGCTCCCCGTACAGGCGGGCGTTGTCGATGATCAGCCCGGCGCGGCGGCCGAGGTCGACGGCGACGTGCAGGTCGTCCTCGGTGTGGCGGGGCCGGCCCGGGCCGCGCACGAGCGCCAGCACGTCGTCGCTGCCCTGCCGGCCGGGCAGCGTCACCAGCAGCACCGACGCGGCGCCCAGGGCGTCGCTGAGCTGCAGGATCGAGGGGTCGCCCACCCACGACTCGCGCTCCTGGCGGCGCTCGGCGGCGTCGTAGTCGCTGATGCGCCGCGCGTGCGCCCCGCCCAGCAGGGTGCGCTGCACCGGCCCGGGCGCGAGGGCGGCGAGCCACCGCACGACGTAGTGCTGCAGGTCCTGCGCGCGGGCGGGGTCGCGGTGCCGGGCCGCGACCTGCTCGACCCCGCCCTGCTCGTCCGTGCCCAGCAGCAGCGCCCAGTCCGCCAGGGCCGGCACCACGAGGTCCAGCAGGCGCTGGCGGCACTCGGCCACGTCCAGGGTCACGGCCAGCCGGCTGGTGGCCTCGGCCAGCAGCTCCAGGCGCCCGCGGGACTCCTCGGCGTCGCGGCGGGCGGCCTCCGCCTGGGCTCGAGCCGTCTCCGCCTCGGCGCGGGCGCGCCGCTCGGCGGTCAGCGCCTCGTCGCGCTCGGCGTCGGCGGCGACCCGGGCGGTGACGTCGGTCTGGATGCCGACGTAGTGGGTGAGCTCGCCGTCGGGCCCGTGCACGGGGCTGAGCGTCAGCTGGTTCCAGAACGCGCTGCCGTCCTCGCGGTGGTTCAGCAGGGTGGCGGTGACCTCCTCACCGGCCGCGAGCGCCCGCCCCACGGCGGCCACCGCGGCCGGGTCGGTGCCCGCGCCCTGCAGGAAGCGGCAGTTGCGGCCGACGACCTCCTCGAGCGGGTACCCCGTCATCGCGGTGAACGCCGGGTTCACCCACACCAGCGGCAGGTCCTCGGCGCGGGCGTCGGCCACGGTGAACGACATCCCGGTGGCCAGCACGGCGCGGTCGCGCACCTGCGCCTGGGCCTGGGCGGCGTCGGCGGCGGCGCGGGCGGCCTCCCGGCGGCTCAGCGGCAGGAAGGCCACCAGGGCGTGGTCGGCGAGGACGGGCGCACCGACCATGGGCAGCGCCACCACCCAGAGCGGCTCGCGGCGCCGGCCGAGCTCGCTGACGCGGGCGGCGGAGACGGCCTGCCCGGCCACCGGCAGCGAGCGGGCCACCCGGGACAGCGGGTGCTCGGTGCGCGAGAGCGCGGCGCCGTCCAGGTCGCGCAGGTCCGCGGCGTCGGACCACCGGTCCAGGCCCACCGGCAGGGCCACGCCGGGCGCGAGCTGCTCGGCGACGGGGTTGGCGTGCACGACGGTGCGCGAGGTGAGGTCCACGAGCAGCACGGCCGCGGGAGCGCCACCGGTGACCAGCGACAGGTCCGTGCCTGGGCCGGCGTGCACCGCGGACTCGACCGCCACCGCGCTCCTCCTCACCCGCCGTCCGTGACCCGGCGCCGCTCGCCGGGTCCTCACCCTAGGCGGGAGGGGCCCGGTGCGCTCGGGACAGCGCCACCCCCTCGCTCCTCCCCCCCTCCCGCGGTGATCGAGGAAGTTGCGACTTCCGTGATCACCGCGGGAGGCGGGGTGACGCGGCGTGGTGCGACGTGCACGGTCCGGCGGGGGGCACGCCCTACGCTCGGCGGCATGGAGGTCGAGCCGGACGTGGTGGGCACCGGGCGGGACGGTCGGGTGGGCGGCCGGGTCGCCGTGGTGGTGCCGTGCCTGGACGAGGAGGCGGCCGTCGGCGCGGTCGTGGACGGCCTGCGCGCGTCCCTGCCGCACGCCGTCGTGTACGTCTACGACAACGGCAGCAGCGACCGCACCGCCGAGGTCGCCGCCCGGCACGGCGCCGTGGTGCGCTTCGAGCCGCGCCCCGGCAAGGGCAACGTGATCCGCCGCGCGTTCGCGGACGTGGAGGCCGACACGTACGTCCTCATCGACGGCGACGACACCTACGACGCCTCGGCCGCGGGGGACCTGGTGCGCCTGCTCGTCGCCGAGGGTCTGGACCACGTGGTCGGCACCCGCCGCCCGGACAGCCTCAGCGCGTACCGCCGCGGGCACGCCGCCGGCAACCGCGCCCTGAACTCCGTGGTCTCGCGGGTGTTCGGCACACCCGTGACGGACATGCTCAGCGGGTACCGCGTGATGTCGCGGCGGTTCGTGAAGTCGTTCCCGGCGATCTCGCGGGGGTTCGAGGTGGAGACCGAGCTGACCGTGCACGCGGTGAACCTGCGCGTGCCGCAGCGGGAGGTGCCGGTGGGCTTCCGCGAGCGCCCGGCGGGCTCGGCCAGCAAGCTGCGCACGTACCGCGACGGGTTCGCGATCCTGCGCTGGATCGCGCGCCTGGCGCACCTGGAGCGCCCGCTGCTGGTGCACGCGGTGCTGGGCGGGCTCGTCGCCGCGGTGTCCCTGGCCCTGGGCCTGCCGGTGGTGTGGGAGTTCCTGCGGACCGGGCTCGTGCCGAAGTTCCCCACCGCGATCCTCGCCGCCGCCCTGATGATGATCGCGGTCCTGGTCGCCGCGGTGGGCGTCATCCTCGACGCGGTGCACCGCGCCTCCGACGAGGCCTCCCGCCTGGCGTACCTGCAGCACCCGTCCCCGCAGGAGCTGGGCGTGCGCACCGGCCACCGGCCGGCCGGGCCGCGCCGGTGAGGGCGGTGGCCCGGTTCGCCGCGAGGGCGCTGGTGGGCCTGCTGGCCGTCCAGGCGGTGTTCCTGGGGTTGCTGGTGGCGGCGCAGGCGGTGCCGAACGAGCCGATCGTGCGGCACCTGGCGCAGGCCGTGGCCTCCGGCGACTACGGCGCCCCCTACGGCCCCGACGGCGTGGGCGGGCTGGCCGACCGGTTCACCGAGTGCGTGGTGCTGGGCTACGGGGTCAGTTCCGCCGACGACGCGCGCAGCACGTGGTTCCGCGCCACCGGCGGGCCGCGGTTGTCGTCCTGCGAGGACGGCGTGGCCGAGATCGAGGCGCTGGCCGCCGGGGAGTCGGTGGTGCCGCCGGCGACGTACTTCCGCTACTGGAGCGGGTACTCGGTGCTGACGCGGCCGGTGCTGGCGCTGACGGACGTGCCGGGGTTGCGGCTGGTCGTGGCGGGGGTGTTCTCCCTCGCCGTCCTGGCCGCGTTATGCGCGGTGGCGCGCAGCGCGGGGCGGGCGGCGGCGTTCGCGCTGCTGCTGCCGGTGGCGGTGGCGACGAACGCCGTGGCGATGCCGTCCGCGGCGTTCAGCCACGGGATCGCGCTGGCGGCCGTGGCGGCCGGGGTGGCGCTGACCGCGGTGGCCGCGCGCGGCGGCTGGCGCGGGGCCGCGCTGGGCGCGGCGGGTTCGGCCGCGCTGTTCTGCTACGTGGACCTGCTGACGGTGCCGCCGATGAGCTGGGCGGCGTGCGCGGGCGTGGCCGGGGCGGTCGCGCTGCGCCGGCGCGGAACGCTGCCCGCGGTGGTGCGCACCACCCTGGCCGCGGGCCTGGCGTGGCCGGTGGCGTTCGCGTTCACGTGGGTCTCGCGCTGGGCGATCGCGGCAGCGGTGCACGGCCCCGGCATCCTCACCAGCATCGGCGAGGTCAGCCGGTTCCGGCTGGACGGCGGGGACGTGTCGCAGGGTTTCGGCGCCGGCGTGGTGGCGAACTGGACGTGGTGGCTGGAGCACACCCCCACGGCGGTGCCGCTGCTCGTGCTGGCGGCGCTCGTGGCGGTGGTGTGCGCGGTGCTGACCGCCCGCCGCCGGGGCGGGGCGGGCCTGCTGGCCGCGCTGGTGGTGGCGGCACCGGCGCTGGTGGTGCCGGCCTGGTACTGCCTGCTGAGCAACCACTCGCAGATCCACGCGTTCTTCACGTACCGCAGCCTGGCGGCGGCGGTGGGGGTGGTGCTGCTGGCGGCGGTCGTGGCCGCGCACCGCACGCCCGTCGCGGCGGCGCGCCGGGACGGGCCGGCCCCGGTCACCCGACCCACCTCCTGACCCCCGGCCCCCGACCCCCGCGGTGATCCCCCGGGAAGACCAAGATCGTCACCGCGCTCGCCCTGCCGATCACGCTCAGTGGCAACCGTGGGAAACCACCGCCTGGGCACAGGCTCCGCACGCCGTCGAGGTGTTCCGTGGTTCCGGAGACGGCCCCGCACCGGGGGCCGCACGACCCTCTGGACGGAACCCTTGCCGAAGAACCAGGGCGCCGCCGCCGAGTACGACTACGCCTCACACGCGCGACTCGCCGGCCCGCTGCGCGAACCACCTCCCGGCCCCTACACGGTCCAGTACCAGCGCATCCTGCGGCGCGACGGGCGACGGCTCCCCGCCGCCGTCCTGCTCGCACTGGCCCTGCTGTTCCAGATCACCTTCTTCGTGTGGATGCTCCTGCCGTCGCACTGGCCGACGGCCACCGGCTCCTGGCTGTACTGGCTCGGGGTCGTCCTGGTCGGCTGCGTGGGCGTCGTGGAACTGCTGCGGCTCGTCAACGTGGTCATGCTGGTCCGCACCACCGCGGCCCTCACCGACCCCGTCCCGGTCCGGCCGGAACCCGGCCGCCGCGTCGCGTTCATCACCACCATCGTGCCGGGCAAGGAACCCGTCGAGATGGCCGAGGAGACGCTGCTCGCCGCCCAGCGGATCCGCTACGACGGCCCGATGGACGTCTGGCTGCTCGACGAGGGGAACGACCCCGAGGTCCGGGCGATGTGCGAGCGCATCGGCGTGAAGCACTTCTCCCGCCACGGCGTTCCCGAGTGGAACCAGGAGGCCGGCCGGCACCGCCGCAAGACGAAGCACGGCAACTACAACGCCTGGTTCGACGCGCACGGGCACGACTACGAGTTCTGGCTCTCGGTCGACACCGACCACGTCCCGCGCCCGGACTTCGCCGAGCGCCTCCTGGGCTACTTCCGCGACCCGGACGTGGCGTTCGTCGTCGGCCCGCAGGTGTACGGGCAGAACTACGACAACTTCGTCACCAAGGCCAGCGAGTCCCAGCAGTACCTGTTCCACGGGGTGCTGCAGCGCTCGGCGAACAAGTGGGGCGTGCCGATGTTCGTCGGCACCAACAACGCGGTGCGCCTGTCCGCGCTGCGCGAGATCGGCGGTCTGGCCGACTCCATCACCGAGGACGCCGCGACCTCGCTGGTGTGGCACACCAGCCGCAACCTGTGCACCGGCCGGCGCTGGAAGTCCGTGTACACCCCCGACGTGCTGTCGGCCGGCGAGGGGCCGGGGAACTGGTCGGACTACTTCACCCAGCAGAACCGGTGGGCGCGCGGCACCGACGAGGTCATGGTCCGCACCTACTGGAAGTTCGCCCTCCAGCTCGGCTGGAAGCGCGCGCTGCACTACTTCCTGCTGATGTCGTACTACCCCAGCGCGGCGATCACCTGGGTCCTGGGCGTCCTCAGCCTCTGCGCCTACCTGGTCACCGGCGCCAGCGGTGTGCAGGTCGCGGCGAGCACCTGGCTGGTGCTGTACGCCAACGCCGCCGTCATGCAGGCCGGCCTGTACTTCTGGAACCGCCGCTACAACGTCAGCCCGCACGAGGAGCAGGCCAGCACCGGGGCCCTGGGGATGCTGGTGTCGATCTTCTGCGCCCCGATGTACGTCGTCGCGCTCGTCGACGCGATCCGCAACCGCACCGTCCCGTTCGAGGTGACCCCGAAGGGCTCGGAGTCCCTGGGCGACCGGTGGGTGGTGTTCCGCCAGCACGTCCTCTGGGGCCTGCTGCTGCTGGGGTGCCTCGTGGCCTCCTTCCCCCTGCACCACGACTACCCGGCCATGCGGCTGTGGACGCTGCTGGACGTGGCGGTGTGCTTCGCGCCGATCGTCATCTGGAAGGTCAGCACCCGCCGGAACCGCCGTGCTGCGGCCCGTCCCGGCGCCCGCGCGGCCCTGCCCGCCCAGCAGCGCGCGCTGCCGGCGCAGCCGTCCGGGGTGGCACCGCACCGGGTGGTCGTCCTGCCCGACCCCCGCGCCGCCGAGCGCGTGGAGGTGACCCGGTGAACCGCACGACGCTCCTGAAGCTGCGCAACGCCCTGCTGGTCGGTGCCGTCGGAGCGGTGCTCCTGGCCGTGGACGCGTACGGGGTGACCACGTGGCTGCACGCCTCTTGAGGCGGCAGGTGCTCGTGGCGATGGCCGTGGGCGCCCTGGCGGCCTGCTCGGGGACCTCGGGCAGCACCTCGCACGCGAGCACCGCCACCGCCACCGCCACCGCCACTGTGAACCCGCTGGCCGGGACGGAGTTCTACGTCCTGCCGGACTCCCCGGCGGCGCTGCAGGTGGCGCAG
The DNA here is from genome assembly GCF_050871525.1 of Kineococcus auxinigenes. Lineage (NCBI taxonomy): Bacteria > Bacillati > Actinomycetota > Actinomycetes > Kineosporiales > Kineosporiaceae > Kineococcus > Kineococcus auxinigenes. Next base: position 18,726 of record NZ_JBKBCT010000015.1, read on the forward strand.
TGGACGGCGGAGGGGGACACCGCCGCCGCCGAGCAGCTGGCCGTGGTGGCCGAGGCCCCGGTGGCGACGTGGTTCTCCGGCCAGCACGCCGACCCGGCGGCCAGCGCGCAGGAGCTGACGACGGCGGCGCAGGCCGCCGGGCAGGTCCCGGTGATCGTCGTCTACAACGTCCCCGGCCGCGACGCCGACCACTACTCCTCCGGTGGCGCCGCGGACGCCGACGCCTACGCGACGTGGGTCGCCCAGGTCGCCGCCGGCATCGGCGACCGCCCCGCGGTGGTGGTCGTGGAGCCGGACGCCGTCGCCCAGGTGGTCTCCGGGTCCGCGACGGACGTCGACGCGGACGAGCGGTACGCCGCGCTCGCCTCGGCGGTCGGCACGTTCGCGGCCCTGCCGTCCACGACCGTGTACCTGGACGCGGGGAACTCCGACTGGGTGAGCGACCTGGACGCCCTGGCCGACGCGCTGTGGTCGTCCGGCATCGACGACGCGGACGGGTTCGCCCTGAACGTGTCGAACTTCCAGACGACGGAGGACTCCCTGGCCTACGGCGAGGAGCTGTCCGCGTACCTGGACGGGGCGCACTTCGTCGTCGACACCAGCCGCAACGGTGCCGGGGCGACGTCCCGCACCGACGACCCCGAGGCCTGGTGCAACCCGCCCACGGCGCGCATCGGGGTCACCCCCACCACGGCGACCGGCAGCGACCTGGCCGACGCATACCTGTGGGTGAAGGAACCCGGCACGTCCGACGGCGACTGCCGCGACGGCGCCCCGACCGCCGGCACCTGGTGGCCCGAGTACGCCCTCGTGCTCACCTCCGGGACCTGACCGCACCACACCGAACCACACCGCACCGCACCGCACCCCAACCCCGAGGAGCAGCAACCGTGTCCACCACCCCGCGCAGCGTCCTGGCCGTCGGCTCCCACCCCGACGACATCGAACTCGGCTGCGGCGGCACCCTCGCCCGCCACACCGCCTCCGGCGACCGCGTCACCATGCTCGTCATCACCCACGGCCAGTCGGGGCCGGGGGACGTGGGCCGCCGGATCTCCGAGCAGGAGGAGGCCGCCGCCACCCTGGGCGCGGACCTGGTGTGGGGCGACCTGCGCGACGGCGAGGTGTCCAACCACGAGCTGGAGCTGGTCCACCTCATCGAGTCCGTCATCCGCAGCGTCGGCGCCGACGTCGTCTACACGCACGGCGTGGACGACACCCACCAGGACCACCGGGCCGTCGCCCTGGCCACGCTGGGCGCGGCCCGGCACTGCCGGCAGGTCCTCACCTACGAGTCCCCCAGCAGCTTCGGCTTCCGCCCGCACCTGTTCGTGGACATCACCTCCGCGCTGGACAAGAAGACCACCGCCCTGGGGTGCCACCGCAGCCAGGTCGCCGACTCGCGGATGGTGGACCTGGACGTCGTGCGCGACCAGGCCGGCTACCGGGGGTTCCAGTCCCGCATCGGCTGCGCGGAGGGGTTCGTGCCGCACCGCATGGTGCTGGAGGTGTGAGGTCCGCGACGGGGCGGGGTGCGCGGCGGGTTCAGCGCACCCCGCTCATCAGCCGCCGCACCAGGGGGCTCAGGAGCAGCAGCACGGCGCCGACCACGATGGCGGTGCCGCCGATGAGGCCGAAGTAGGTGCGCTCGGTGTCGGGCGAGTAGTACCCGGCGAGGGTGCCGGCCAGCGCCGTGCCGAGCGCGACGGACAGGTAGAACAGCGCGACGAGCTGGGTGCGGAACAGTTCGGGCGCCAGCTTCGTGGTGACGGAGAGCCCCACGGGCGACAGCAGCAGTTCGGCGACGGTGAAGACCAGCAGGATGCCGATCAGGCCCAGCAGCGGGGCGCTGGCCGGGCCGCCGCCGGCCATCGGGATGAACAGCAGGAACGCGACGCCCATGAACGCGGCGCCGAGGGCGAACTTCACGGGGGTGGACGGCTGCCGGCTGCCCAGCTTCGTCCACAGGGCCGCGAAGACGGGCGCCAGCAGGATGATGAACACCGGGTTGATGGACTGCACCCAGGCCACCGGCATCTCCCAGCCGAACAGGTTCCGGTCCAGGCGCTGGTCGGAGTAGACGGTGACCACCGTGAACTGCTGCTGGAACAGCGCCCAGAACGCGACGCTGGTGAGGAACAGGGGGATGAACGCCAGGACGCGGCTCCGCTCGGTGGCGCTGATGCGCGAGCTGCCCAGCACGATCGCGAAGTAGGCCAGGGAGGCCACCACCACCAGCGCGACGACGACCTCGTCGAGGCGGTCCGGGGTCAGCACGTCGAGCAGGGCGAGCACGACGACGACGGCGACGACCCCGGCGGCGGCGAGCGCGACGGGGGTGCGGCGGGCGGCCGGCAGCGGGTCGGGCACGTGGCGGGAGTGCTCGGGCAGGCGCTTGCGGCCCAGCCAGTACTGCACCAGGCCGGCGGCCATGCCGATCGCGGCGAGCCCGAACCCGTAGTGGAACCCGGCGGCGTCGCGCAGCAGGCCGGTGAGCAGCGGGCCGGCGAGCGCCCCGAGGTTGATGCCCAGGTAGAACAGGGAGAACCCGGCGTCGCGCCGCTCGTCGCCCTCGGCGTAGAGGGCGCCGACCATCGTGGTGGCGGTGGCCTTCACGCCGCCGCTGCCGAACGCGACGAGCACGAGGCCGACGCCCACGCCGAGCAGGCCGGGCAGCACGGCGAGCGCGACGTGCCCGGCGAGGACGACCGCGCCGCTGGCGAACAGGACGCGCTCGGGCCCGAGGACGCGGTCGGCGAGCCAGGCGCCGACGATGGTGGACAGGTACACCAGGCCGCCGTAGGCGCCGACGATGCTCGTGGCGGTGTCCTGGTCCAGGCCGAGGCCGCCCCGGGCCGCCGAGTAGTACAGGTAGATCAGCAGGATGCCCTGCATGCCGTAGAAGGAGAACCGCTCCCACATCTCCACGCCGAAGAGGTTGGCGAGGGTCCTCGGCTGGCCGAGGAAACCGTGGTCGGAGCGTCGTCGCTGAAGGGCCTCGCTCATGGGCGATCAGGATGCTCCTGCGCCCGGGCCCGCGCACACCCGGGGGTGCTCAGCCGTCGCCGACGGTGCGCGGGCCGCCGCCGGCGCGCTTGGCCCGGTACATCGCCTCGTCCGCGGCCCGCAGCAGGCCGGTGACGTCGGTGGCGTGCCGGGGCGCGTGGGCGACGCCGATGCTGGCGCCGGTGCGCACGGCGCTGCCCTCGATCTCGTAGGGCTGCCCGAGCCGCTCGTGGACGGTGCGGGCGAGGTCGGCGGCGCCCGCGGTGGCGGGGCCGGTCAGGGCCACGGCGAGCTCGTCGCCGCCCAGGCGCGCGGCCGTGGCCCCCGGCACCAGCAGCTCGTGCAGCCTGCCGGCGACCTGTTGGAGCAGGACGTCGCCGGTGTGGTGGCCGAGGGTGTCGTTGACGCGCTTGAAGCCGTCGAGGTCGATGAGCAGCAGCGCCACCCGGCCGTCCCCGGTGACGGGGTCGAGGGCGTCGCCGAGGGTGCCCAGCAGCGCCGCGCGGTTGGGCAGGCCGGTGAGCTGGTCGTGGAACGCGCGGTGCTCCAGCTGGCGCAGGTGGGCCCGCTCCAGCTCGCGCAGGCGCGCGTTGTCGACGACCACGGCACCCTGCAGGGCCAGGCGCCGGGCCAGGACGCGGTCGGCCGCGGTCCAGGTGCGGCGGCGGGTGACGTCCCCGCAGATCGCGTTGCCGACCAGGCCCTCGGCGCTCATCAGCGGCAGCGACACGTAGGAGCGCACCCCCAGGGTCCGCACGAACCCGCCGGGGCGCACGGGGGCGGTGGCGGCGTCGTCGACGACCTCGGGGCCGCCGGACTCGGTGGCGCGCCGCCAGGCCGGGGAGTCGCGGGCCAGGCGGCCCACCAGGCTCGCCGCGAGCTGCTCCTCCAGCCCGTCGGGCAGCCCGATGCCGAGGACGTGGGTGACGCGGGTGTCGGGGTCCACGAGCATCACGGCGGTCCGCTCGGTGCCCAGGACGTCGGCGGTGACGGCGGCCAGGAGCCGGCCGGCGGCCTCCACGCTGACCGCCCGCGCGCCCTCCTCGAACAGGCGCCGCACCGCGTCGGTGACGCGGTGCAGCTCGGCCTGCTCGCGGGCGGCGACCACGTCGCGCAGCGCCACGGCCAGGTGGTGGTCGACCACCGCGCCCAGGAGCGGGTCCAGGCCGGACGGGTCACCGCCGTGCAGGTGCAGCAGCCCCAGCTCGGTGCCGCCGTGCCGCAGCGGGAGCACCACGCACTCGCCGGGGACGGGCCCGGGCTCGCCGGCCCGGGCGACGACCACCAGGTCACCCCCCTCGTGGGTGAGCACCTCGGCGCGCCGCACGCCCACCCGGTGCGCGAGCACGGTGTGCGCGAGGTCCAGGGCGCGCTGCAGGGGGGCGCGCTCCTCCTGCGCCAGCCGGGCCAGCCGGGCCGGCAGGTCGTCCCGCGGTTCCACGACGGGGGCGCGCGTCAGCGCGGCCGGCGCGGGTGCGGGACCCGCGCCCGGCTCGTCGTCCTGGACCCCGGCACCCCCTCCACATCGGCCCGCGCCCCGGTGCGCTTGAGGACGTGGGGCGTCAGGACGGGTGGGGTGCACCGGGGGTGGGCACGGGGGTCGGCGGTGCGGGGCGGTGGCGCACGGGCGCTCCCTGACGTCGGGGTCGTCGGGCGCGGCCAGTGTGGCACCGGCCGGTCCCGGCCGCGCGGCCCGAGCCGTGCCCCGGGAGTGCGTCAGGGGGCGCTGGAGGTGCTGCGCGCCGCGCGCGGCACCGTGGAGGCGGTGGCGCCCGCCCGGGGCGTCAGCCGGGCGGTGGTGGCCTGCGGGCCGTACCCGGCGGAGTTCCGGGCCCCGACTCCCGCCTGGCTGCGCCGCTGGAACGTCCACGTCCCCGAGCACGACCTGACCACCGCGTGACCGCGACGTCCCGAGCGGCTCACTCCGCGCGCTGCGCCAGGTCCTCGGTGTCCCCGATCCTCGCCATCCGCAGCTCGCGCACCAGGCGCAGGGTGGGTTTGAGGGCGAAGCACACCGACCCGACGATGAACAGCACGGTGCCCGTGGTGGTGGTCCGCTCCCACAGGAACAGGACGCTGCCGACGACGAACAGCGCGGCGGCCGCGAAGTCGACGAGGGTGTACCAGACCTCGAAGGCGGCGTAGAGGCGTTGCGCCTCCTCGCTGCGGTTCGGGTTGCCGGGGTGGAAGAGCTTCACGGTCGCAGCACCGTAGCCGGGCGGTCCCGTCCGGGCCAGGCGGCGCCACCGGCGGCACCAGGACGGGATCGGGGGGACCGCTGCCCGCTGCCACCGAGGAGGTCCGGTGACGTTCCGACCGCTCGTGCCCGCGCTCGCCGCGGGTACCGTCGCGGCGTGCGCCGTGCTGGCCCGCACCCTCGGGGCGGGTTCCGCGCCGGCCTGGTGGGCCGCATCGAGAGGGGCGCGCCCGGCACGGCCGTCGGCACCGTCCTGGAGGCGGCCGTCGCGTGCGGGGTTCCGCTGTTCTCGGTGGACGCCGAGGAACTGCCCGGGGTCGCCGAGCTCGCCCGGGCCAGGCTGGCGCTGCTGCCCCGCCGCGTGCACCGGGGCAGGGTCGAGATCGACGATGACTCCTGACGCCTCCCCACCCGCGCGTTCGTCCGGGTCCGGCTGCCGGGGACCACGGAACCCGTCGTGGCCGGGGCGCTGCAGGACACCGGCGAGCAGCTGCACGGGCAGGCGGTGCCCGCGTTCCGCTACGCCGCCGGCTACCGCATCGGCGCCCTCGACTTCCAGGACGCCCCGGACCGGTACGTCGCGCGCGACGGGGCGGCCACGCTCGACGAACTGCTGCACCTCGCCGCGCTCGTCCAGGACGGGCGCGCGGTCCCGCCGTCGAGGTGGTGCGGGCGGCGGGCGGGGACGTCCTGCTCATCGAGCGCTTCGACCGCGACGCCGTCCGCGCACCGGGCGGGACGGTCCTGCACACCCGGCGCTCGATGGTCTCGATGCTGACGGTGCTCGGGGTCTCCGAGACGGGCTCGCGCCACACCAGCTGCGCACGGCTCGCGGACGGGATCCGCTCGGACCCGTGGACAGGCGCTCAGCCGGGCGGGCGCACCACCGCGAGGTCGCGCGCTGTTCCCCGAAAGCCCATCACTCTGCGTGAGGGTTCGGTAGGGTCGTCGTGTCGCATAGTGGCCCCGGTCGAGTTCCGTCGGTGATGCCGCGGTGCCGGTCGCGGGTGTCCGCGCGGAGACCGTCGAGGGGTGCGGACGTGTACCGCGCGCCGCCGCTGAGGAGGACCGTGACTCTGCAATCGTTCACGCGCGCCCGCTGGCCGGCCCTGCTCGTGCTGGGTGCGGTCGGGGTGTGCGCGGTGGGAGCCCTGGCCTCGAGCGCGGTCGGGGTGGTGACGCTGGCGCAGACCGTGCTGGTCGCGCTCGCGTGCGGCGCGCTGGTGCTGCGGGCGGTGCGGGTGCGCGCCGAGCGGGCGGTGTGGGTGCTGTTCGCCACGGGCGCGAGCCTGCCGGCGGTGGCGAACGTGGCGCTGCTGTGGTCCAGCCGGGGGGTGCCGGCGGTGCGGTTCCGGGCGGCGGACGCGCACCCGGTGCTGGCGCTGGGTGCGCTGGCCAGCTACCTGCTGCTGTACGCCGCGCAGGTGAAGTGGTTGCGCGGGCGGCAGCAGCACCCGGTGCCGGGAGCGTGGGCGCGGGCGGTGTTCATCGTCTTGACGTGCGCGACGGTCAGCGCGGCGACCCTGGCGCCGTGGCTGGGCCAGCGGGCGGGGTTCGGGACGGCCGCGGCGAACGCGGTGGCGGGACGGCCGCTGCTGGACCTGCTGCTGGTGGTGATCGCCGTGGTCCACGGCGTGCAGGTGGGCTGGCGCGCGGACCGCCGCCTGGCGTGGACGGTCGTCGCGTTCGCCTCGCTGCTGGTGGCGGACGTCCTGCGGGTCGCGCGGGACGGCGGTGTGCTGCACTCGCCCGCCGTCCAGGTGGGGATCGACACGTTCACGCTCGGTTCGCTGCTGGTCTCGGCGGGGGCGGCGTGGCTGCCGCCGGTGCTGTGGAACGAGAGGGTCGTCACCCGCCGGCCGGTGCTCGTCAGCCCGGCCATCGCCCTGGCCGCGGCCACCGGGGTGCTGCTCTGGGACCGTCGCGAGGCCCTGCCGCCGCTGGCGGTGCACCTGGCCGCGGTCGTCCTGGTGGGGGTGACGGTGAGCATCGTCGTGGTGGCGCGGCAGGTGATGGACCTGGCGAACCGCCACCGCCTGGCCCTGACCGACCCCCTCACCGGCCTGGGCACCACCCGCGCCCTGCTGCAGCACCTGGAAGCGGTCGGCGGCACCCGGGGCGAGCGCGGGCGGCGGGTGGCGCTGCTGGTGATCGACCTGCACCGCTTCCAGGACGTCAACGAGCACTTCGGCCACGGTCACGGCAACGACCTGCTGCGCCAGGTCGCCACCCGCCTGCAGCGCCACGTGCCCGCGGGGGCGGTGGCGGTGCGCCTGGGCGGGGACGACTTCTGCGTGCTCCTGCCCGACTCCGGGGAACAGCAGGCCCGGGAGCAGGCGGAGGAGCTGCGGGCCGTGCTCGCCGCGCCCTTCACCCTCGCGGGGCACGAGGTGCACGTGGGCTCGTACCTCGGCATCGCGACGTGGCCGTTCACGCAGGTGGTGCGGACGGCCGTCGACGACGGCGCCGCGGGTGCGCGGGAGTCGAGGGAGTGGATGGAACTGCTGCGCCGGGCGGGGGTCGCCGTGCACGGCGCGCGGGGTCGCGAGGACCGCGTCGCGGTCTACGACGGTGCCGCGGACCGCGCCGACCGGGACCGGTTGCGGCTGGCGCAGGAGCTGCGTTCCGGGATCGGCGCAGGTGAACTCACCGTGCACTACCAACCGCAAGTCGACCTGCGCACCGGCACCGTCGTGGGCATGGAAGCCCTCGTGCGCTGGCAGCACCCCCACCGCGGCCTGCTGGCCCCGGCAGCGTTCCTCGACGTCGCCGAGGACCACGGCCTGATGGAAGCACTGACCACCGCGGTGCTGCACCAAGCCGTGCACGAAGCCGCCGGCTGGCACGAAGCCGGACACCGCTTGCGCATCGCGGTGAACCTGGCCGCCAGCTCCCTGATCGGCCCGCTCCTGCGACCCCTCGTGCACGACGTGCTGGCCGGCACCGGCCTGGACCCGGCCGCACTGGTCCTGGAGATCACCGAAACCACCCTCATGCTGGACCCCCAGCGCAGCCGCGCCACCATCGACGAGCTCATCGCCCTGGGCGTGGCCGTCAGCATCGACGACTACGGCACCGGCTACTCCAGCCTGGCGTACCTGCAGGACCTGCCGGCCGTGGAGCTGAAGCTGGACCGCTCCTTCACCTCCCGCCTGGGCAGCGACCCGCGCACCGCAGCGATCATCGCCAGCACCGCCGACCTCGCCCACAGCCTGGGCCTGCGCCTGCTCGTCGAAGGCGTCGAGGACGCCGCCACCCTGCACCGCCTGGCCGCGTTCGGGGTCGACGAGACCCAGGGCTACCACCACGCCCGCCCCATGCCCGCCCACGACGTGCTCGACTGGCTGCAACGGCACGAAGCGGTGGCGGTCGCCCAACCGAAGAAGACCCTGCGGACCCTCCACTCGTAGGAGTCCCTTCGTCCCCGCCGGACACCGGTGGGGCCGCGGGGCGGGTCAGGAGACGGTGACCCGCCCGGTGGCCGACTCCCAGGTCATCGAACCGCGCTGGTAGTCCTGGCGGACCCCGCCGGGCACGGGGTGTTCAGCGCTGACGGGGTACCCGAGGGGGGAGTTCTCCCACCCGAGGGCGGCGTACCGGTCCCCGATCGCGCCCTTCACCTCGTGCGCACCGGTGCCGGCCGTCCAGTACACGAGACCGCCCTGGTACCGCTGGACGACACCGCCGTCCTTGATGCGGATCTCACCGCTCGTGGGGTACCCCAGCCCGGAGTTCTCCCAGCCCTCGCCGGCGTACAGCTCCCCGATCGCGCCCTTCACCTCGTGCGCGCCCGTACCGGCCGTCCAGTACACGAGACCGCCCTGGAAGCGCTGCACCACACCGCCGTCCTTGATGCGGATCTCACCGCTCGTGGGGTACCCCAGCCCGGAGTTCTCCCAGCCCTTGCCGGCGTACAGCTCCCGCACGGCACCGGTGACGACGTGCGCCCCGGTGGCGGGCGTCCAGTAGATGAGCCCGTCCTCGAAGCGCTGCACGCGCCCGCCGTCGCGGACGGGGAACTCCTCCCCGTCGGGCAGGCCGATGCGGCCGGCGGCAGCACCCGTCGCGTCGTAAGCGCCCTGGATGGCGCCCGTGACGACGGCGGGGCGGCCACCGACCCCGGCGTACGTGGTGGAACCGTCCGCGTTCCGCACCGGGCTCCCGGGCTTGGGGGTGGCGGTCGTGGTGGGCTCGGGGGTTGAGGTCCGCGTCGGCTTCGGGGTGGCGGTCGGCTTCGGGGTGGCGGTCGGCTCGGGAGCCGGGGGGCTGACCGGGGTCGGAACCGCTGTCGGGGCCGCGACCGGTGCCGGGGCCGGCGTGATCACCGGTGTGCTGACCGGGGTGGTCGGGGACGGCGTCGCGACGGGAACGGTGTAGTTCACAGACGCGCTGGGGGCGCTGGCGAGGCCGGTGCCCTTGGTGTTCGTGGCGCTGACCGTGAACGTGTACGAGCCGCTCCGGGTGAGGGTGAACTCGGTGGACGTGCCGGTCACGGTCCTCGCCGGCTGGGCGGCACCGTCCTCGGCGGGGGTGACGGTGTACCCGGTGACGGCCGACCCGTTGCCCGCGGCCGCCTGCCAGGTGACGGTGGCGACGGCGCCGGTGAGCGATGCGGTCACCCCGGTCGGCGCGGCGGGGACGCCGGCGACGAGGAGGGGCGCGGACGCGGCGGACTCGGCGCCGTACCCGGCCTCGTTCTTCGCCTTGACCCTGAAGGTGTGGGTGGTGCCGTCGGCCAGGCCGGTGAAGCTCGCCGTCGTGGCCGGCGCGGTGACGACCTGGGCCTTCCCGGTGAGGGGTGTGCCGTCGACGTACGGGGTGACGGTGTGCTCGGTGGTGGTTCCGCCGTTCGCGGCGCCGGGTGTCCAGCTGACCGTGGCGGCACCGCTGCCGGAGGAGGTAGCGGTGACGCCGGTGGGGGCAGCGGGGGCGGTTGCAGCGAGGGTGATCTGCACGCTCGCGGCGGCGCCGTCGTAGGAGATGGTCTTCACGCGCAACCGGCCGCTGGCGGAGGTCAGCGTCGAGTCCTTCGGCACGACCCAGTCCGCATCGCTGGGGCTGCCGGTGGGGCTGCCGTCGAGCACGACGGAACCACCGTCGGTCAGGTCCCGCTTGGTGACGCGGACGCCCTTGACGGGCCGGCGCCAGTCCGATGCGGCGAGGGCGTCACCCGCGCTGTCGCCGCGCAGTTCGACGTAGTAGCTGATGCCGCCGTCGACGACCTCGAGGCCGTAGGTGCCACCGTCGGAGGCGACGGGCAGGGCCTTCAGGCTGTAGGTGCCGGACTGGGTGACGGTCTGGATGCCGCCGGACTGGAGCCCGAGCTTGTCCTGGCCGGCGACCCCGACGTTGCCACGCCCGATCGTGGGGCCGGAGTAGGACATCACGTCGAAGAGGTCGCCGTACGGGACCCACTGACCGCCGCTGTACCCGCCGCTGTAGGCGATGTCGCTCAGGGTGGGGTGGTAAACCGCGTTGGCGTGGCTGAGGCTCAAGTTGTGGCCCAGCTCGTGGGCCCACAGCGAGGGCTCCAGGTCGGTGACGTACAGCATCCCGCCGACGCTCGGGCTGAATCCGATCTCACCCTTGCCGTAGGCGTCGCACTGCTTGTCGTGGTAGGCACTGGCGGGCACCACGACGACGAGGTGGTCGTTCGCCCCACGGTTGTAGCCGGTCTTGCCGGCGGCCTCCCTCCACATGCCGCTGTAGTTGGCGCAGGTGTTCTGCGACTGGTACCACGGCACGGTCGTGGTGGCCGTGAAGGTGATCGCACCGCCGGTCTGGGAGCTCCAGTAGGCGGACGCCTCGGCCAGTGCGCCCTTCACCTGCTCCTCGGTGAAGGGCTGGGCGTCCTGGGTGGCGCCGGCGGGGACTGCCATGGCGATGCGCACGGTGTGCGGGGTGGCGGTGTTCGCCACGGTCCCGGGCACCGTGCCCTCGCTCGCGGCGGCGACGTGGCTGACGCTGAGGACGTCGAGTTCCTCGGCGTCGGCGTCGGCGACGCGGACCACCACGTCGGTGCCGCTGGGCAGGGCCTCGACGCGCGGGTGGTCGACGCTCTTGAGCTCCCCGTCGCCGGTGTCGAGGAAGGTGGCGATGTCGTCCGCGTGCTCGTGGCCGGCTCCTTCGGCGTGCTCCCCGAGGCCCGTGTCGGTGGCGACCTGGACGACCTCGGCGGAGAGGTACTCCCCCGTGCTCGCGGCTGCGGAGGAGGACGGGGCCGTCAGTGCGAGGGCGGGGGCGATGGCGAGCAGCCACGCCCACGTGCGGGCAGTGCGGGACATGCGGTTCTCCTCGGACGGCAGGGCGGACCTGTCCGTCCGTCGACCGCTAGCGGCCAGTTCTTCAGGAGGAGGAGCCAACTCACACGCAGGAACACTCGATCGGGCCAGTCACCACGCCACCGGGCACCCTGAGGGTGGAACCGTGTCGGAGGGGCCTCAGTTGAACGGGCGCACCACCGTGGGGGCCACCGTCTCCGCACCGCGCTCGGTGGTGATGTCCACGACGCGCACGACGCCGCGCTGGTTGGGCGACTCGATCATCTTCCCGCCGCCGAGGGCGATGGCGACGTGCACGATCCGGCCGGTGGAGTCGGAGGTGTAGAAGACGAGGTCGCCGCGCTGCACCTGCGCCAGCGGCAGGTGCCGCAGCCCGCGGTGCGCGTACAGTTCGGCGGAGGTGCGGTAGTCGGCCAGGGGGTGCTTGTCCACGGTGACCGGCCGCGGGGACAGGCCGGCGGCGAGCATGGACTGCAGCACCAGGCCGGAGCAGTCGGTGCCGTACCCGACGGGCCCGGCACCGCCCCACACGTACTCGGTGCCGAGGTAGCGGTGGGCGACCTCGATCATCTTCTCGGCGCGCTGGGCGGCGAGGGCGTTCGGCGCGACCTCGATGGGGTGCTGCCAGCCGTCCATGCAGAAGTCCTCGGCGATGCCGAGGCGTTCCCAGGTGGTGCGGTCCACCACGCCGGTGACGGGCAGGCGCGCGGAGCGCTGGAACGCGCGGACCGCGTCGGTGGTGGCGCCCTTGTTCCACTCGACCTCGCTGCCGGGCAGGCCGAGGCGGCGCTGCACCAGTTTCACGCGGGAGCCGTTGTAGCCGATCTCGATGGGGCGGCACGCCGCCACGGGCTGGTGCCAGGACGTCGGCCGCAGCCACGGGCCGGTGTCGTCGGTGATGGTCACCTCGGTGGCGCCGGTGGTGGCGTTCCAGGTGATGTACCCGCGCTGGAAGTCGCTGCGCCGGCCGCCGGGCACGTCGTGCTCGTCGGTGACGGGGTACCCGAGCGCGCCGGCCTCCCAGCCGTGCTGCCCCCACGCCGCCTGGATCGCGCCGCGCACGACCTTCGCGCCGATGCCCTCGACCCAGTAGGCGGTGCCGCCCTGGAACGTCTGCATCCGGCCGCCGTCGGTGGCGAGCGCCACCTCACCGGTGACGGGGAACCCGAGGTACCCGTTCTCCCAGCCCTGCGCGGCGAAGAGGCCACCGAACGCGCCGCGCACCTCGTGCGCTCCCGACGCGGGCGTCCACAGCACCAGCCCGCCCTCGAACCGCTGAACGCGCCCGCCGTCGCGGACGGCGAACTCCTCGCTCGTGGGGAACCCGAGGGGGCCGTTCTCCCAGCCGGTGCGTGCCCACTCCTCGCGGATCGCCCCGAACACGGGGTGCGCGCCGGTGGCGGACGACCAGTAGAACGTGGCGCCCTGGAAGACCTGCGCTCGGCCACCGCGGGATACGCCGAACTCGGCGCCCGTGCACGAGCCCGCGGTGGACCGCTCGGCGCCCATCGCCCGCCAGCGGGCGCCGATGTCACCGGAGGGGGTGCAGGGCGCGGCGTGCGCGGGGGCCGGCAGGCCGGTGCTCGCGGGGGCGAGCGCGCCGAGCAGGCTGAAGGAGAGCGCACCGGCCACGGCCAGTGCCGCGCGGGTGGTCCAGCGTCCGGTCACGATCCGCACTTCCCGTCCTCCTCCTGCCGAGCTCACCGCCCCACCGCGACGCGGGGGCTCCGCTCCCCATCGGCGAGCGGAGCTCCCGTCCGAGCGTTCAGGAGGGGCGGGCGGCGCCCACGTAGAACCGGTCGGTGGTGCCGCGGCGGTCGAGCTCGGCCTGCGTCGCCTGGGGGGTGGTGGCGGCGCCGGTGAGGAGCAGCGGGGCGGCGGTGTTCGCGGCGAACGGTCCGGCGGCGAGCGCGTCGGGGTAGTTCTCGCCGACGGCGAGGACGGCGGCGGTGCTGTCCGGGAAGAAGCGCTGCCCGACGGCGACCGCGGTGCCGTAGCGGTCGGCGCCCTCCAGGCGCTCGAAGGTCGCGTCCTGGTACCCGAGGGCGCGGATCTGGTCGAGGACCGTGTCGGAGATGGCGCTCTGCCCGCCGAGGACGATGAACCGGCTCGGCTTCAAGGGGAGGAAGGTCTCGCCCGAGAGGGCGTAGCGCACCGGCTCGGGCAGGGAGGTGCGGCCGACGAGGACGATGGGCGCCCCTTGGCTGCCGGCGGCCGCTGCCCCGGCCAGCGCGTCGGGGTAGTTCTCACCGGTCGCGAGAAAGATCGTGTCCGGCTCGTCGAAGAGGATCCGGGCGGTGGTGACGGACGTGTCGTACCGGTCGTCACCGTCCAGGCGAAGGACCGAGTAGCCGAGCCGCTTCAGCTCCGTCTCGACGGCGGTGCTGACAGAGGCCGTGCCACCGATCAGGTTGATCGCACTCGTACCGAGTCGTTCGAGCTCGTCCAGGGTGGCCTGCGGGACGGTGTAGCGGCCGGTGAGCAGCACCCGGGTCTGGTCGCCCGCCGCAGCAGCACCGGCGGCGAGCGCGTCGGGGAAGTTCTCCCCCGTCGCCAGGTACACGGCGTACGAGCTGCCCTCGAACTGCGCGGAGACGGCGGCGGCGGTGCCGTAGCGGTCCTGTCCGAAGATCCGTTCGTCGGCGGCCTGGGCCGGGACGGCGGTGGCCACCCCGAGGGCGGCGGCGAGGGTGAGGGTGAGCAGGGCCGGGCGGCGCATGGTGTCTCCTGGGTGGTCGCGGTGCCCGGTCAGTGTGGCAGCGAGCGGTGCAGCGCACCGGGGAACGGCTGATGACGGGTTGTCAGGGGCGCAGGTAGATCCGCCGGTGGTGCAGCACCGCGGCCAGCGCGGTCCACGCCGCGAGCATCAGCACGGTGAAGCTGACCTGTTCGTGCCCGCCCACGGCGACCGCCGCGGCGATCCGCTGGGCGAGGGTGCGGCCGGCGCCGTCGACGTCGTGGACGAGCAGCGCCATGAGCACGTGGGAGCCGAAGTACACGAGCAGGCTGTTGCGCCCGAGCGCCTCCAGCGGCCAGATGGCGCGGCGCAGCGCGGTGGGGGTGCGCGCGGAGTCCAGCAGCACGTGCCCGCCCAGCAGGGCCAGACCGGTGCCGGCGGCGACGGCGAGTGCGAACGGCGCGGTCCACAACCGCTTCATCGCGGGCACGTCCACCCCGGCGGCGAGGTCGGGCACGGTGCCGCTCAGCCACGCCACGGCGGCCAGGGCCGCGACGAGGACGAGGGCGGGCCCGGCGGCCTGGCGGGGGGAGTCGCCGCGTGCGCGGGCGGTCAGCAGCAGGTGCCCGAGGCAGGCGCCGGCGGCGGCGGACACGCACGCGCCGAGGATCGCCAGCAGACCCTCGGGGTCGTGACCGGCGGCGCCCTGCCAGTAGACGTGCGGGGCGGTGAAGAGCGCGACGTCCACGGCACCGGAGGGGTTGCACTCGCGGGTGAGTTCTTCACCGGGGCAGGTGGTGGCGTAGGCGGCGAGCACGGCGGTGTGGGCGGCCGCCAGGAGGACGGTGATGAGGAACCAGCCGCGGGCGGTGCGGGTGAGCAGGTGCGCCAGGGCGATGACGACGACGACCCCGGCGTACAGCTGCAGCACCCCGGTGAACCGCCAGGTGGCCCACTCCCAGGACCCGGAGACGAGCGCGTTGTAGAGCAGGCCGACGGCGACGAGCACGAGGACGCGGCGGGCCAGGCTGCGCACGTCGGTGCGCCGGTGCATCGCGAACCCCAGCCCGCAACCGGTCAGCGCCACGAACACGGGGAAGACGAGGTCGAGGCCGTTCACCCCGGCCCACTCGGCGTGGTCGAACCACGCGGGGGTGAGCAGCAGGGAGTTCACCGCCACGCTCACGCAGAGCATGAGCCCGCGCACCACGTCCAGGCTGGTGACCCGCCGCTGCGGGCCCGCGGGGCGTTGCGCCGTGGGCGCGCTCTGCTGGGCCGGTCCGCTCACCCGGCCACTGTGCCAGCCCGCGGGGACGGCCGGGTCGCGATCTCCTGCCCGCACCGGCGTTGCCGAGACGCGGAGCGGGTCGCAGCGGGTCGCGCCACGTTTCCCGGCGCGAAGAGCGTGCCCGTGCGCGACGTCCGCAACCACTGCGCGCAGATCGTGCGGGAGGTGCAGGAGGGCGAGACCTTCACCGTGACCAGCGAGGGGCGTCCCGTCGCCACCATCAGCCCCTACAGCCCGCCGCAGCCGACCGGCCCGCAGACCTGGGTGCCCGTCGGACAGGTCGTCGGCGCTCTGTCCCACCTGCGCCCCGGCCTCGCCGACCGTCTCCGCGGCGACCTCGACGAGCTCGTCGACGGAGCCGCGGTGGCGCGGACGACCGGTTCACGCACGGTGACATGATGTCGCGGTGTTGCGCGGGGTGATCGCCACGGGAGCCGCGGTGGTCGTGTCGGCGCTGCTGACGGCCTGCACCTCCCCCGCGGCCGAGCCGTCCCCGGCGCCGCCGGCCGACGCGCTGGATCTCGTGGTGGCGCCACACCCGGACGACGAGCTGGAGGCGTGGTCCCTGCTCGCGGAGGAGCCGGGCGCCTACACGGTCTTCGTGACCCTGACGCTGGGTGAGGCGACCGCGAACTGCGCCCCCGGCGAGGTGGAGCGCGGCACCCGGACCGCGTGGGGTGAGATCGCCCCCGCTCCCCTGCCGCGGGGCCCGGGCACCGACTCGTGCAAGCAGGCCCGCACCGGCAGCTGGAACACCTTCCTGGACGCCGCCGCCGAGACGGACCCGCACCTGCCGGTGCTGGCGGAGATGTCGGCGTCCACCGTGGAGGTGGCCGGTCGCCCGGCGCAGGTGTGGGTGTCCGAGGACGGGGCCCGCGTCGCCGTCGACGGCGGCGACGGGCAGTTGACCGCGGACGGCGTCGTGGAGGCGGTCGAGGCGGTGCTGGACCTGCGCGGCGGGCGACTGCCCGACCTGCCGCTGCGGCGGGTGATCGGTGCGTCGTACGCGAACGACGCGCCGGACGCGGGGAAGAACCGGGCCGCCGACGGCACCTGCACCGCCCGCCCGTGCGAGGGGGACTCCCGCTACGCCGAGTACGAGCACCCTGACCACTGGGCGGTGCGGGAGGCGCTGCTGGAGCACGAGTTCGGCGGGCAGAGCGGTGCGTGCGTGGCGACCTGGCCGAGCGACCCCGCCGCCACGCGCACCACAGCGATCCCGGAGGGGACTTACGAGGCGTTCACCGGCCTCGGTGGTCGCGTCGACCCGGACGAGCCGCAGTCCCTCGCCCGGGAGGGCGCCTTCCAGCGCGCCTACGGGTGGCTGGCGTTCCCGGAGACGTACTGGCCGCAGACGGAACTGCCGGTGCCGGACGCGGACGGGCAGCCGCTGATCATGGCGCGTACGCAGACGTTCGCCTGCCGCTGAGGCTCACCGGCGGGTCCGCCGCGCCCACGGCACGGCGGACCGGTCGGTCAGCTGCCGAAGCGCGGGAGGCCGGGGCAGTGCCACCCGGCGTAGGCGTCGGGCACGTCCCCGGGCGCCAGGAGTTCGGCGGAGGTGGCGCCGCTGGGCGTCCAGACGCCGTCCTGGGCGATGTAGTTCTCCGCGGTGCCGATGAGCCGGTCACCGCTGGTGTCGGCCCAGTCGGTGGTGCGGATCGTGATGTTGCCGGGTTCCTCGCAGGTGATGCCCTGGTTCAGGGCGTAGGAGGCGTCGACGAACCACTCCTCGCTGCCGTCGGGGCCGGCCGTCGCGCGCAGGGCGCCGTCGCGCCAGGTCAGCACCGCGTTCTGCTCGGCGTGGGCGCCGACGCCGGTGAGGACGACGAGCTCGGCGCCGGGGCGGTCGTCCAGGGCGGTGGCGCCGACCCAGTCCGCGGTGGGCGGGTAGTCGCCGTCGGGGACGTCGAGGGTGGTGACGTCGCCGCGGACCCGCACCCGCACCTGGCGGGTGGCGGCGTCCTGCGCGCCGGCGAGGGCGACGTCGTCGGTGGTGCCGTCGCCGTCGACGTCGGTGGAGGCGACGCGGGTGCAGGCGGCGGTGGCGTCCCAGCAGACCAGGTCGGCGGCGGCCGCCCCGACGAACGTGGTGCGATCGCTGCCTTCGGCGAGCCAGGCGCGCACGAGGTCAGTGCCGGCGCCGCCGGAACCGGTGAGCAGGGTGGCGCGACCGAGGGGTGCGGCGGCGAGCGCGTCGACGAGGTGGTTCGCCTCGCCGCTGGTGACGAGCAGGTCGGTGCGGCTGACGCCGCGGCCCACGGCGTCGGCGGCGACGGCCGCGGCGGTGGTCCACCGGCTGTCCCCGCGCACGCGGGTGGCGGCGGGGAACTGGGCGGCGACCGCGTCGCCGACGGCGGCGGTGCCGCCGACGACGGTGGTGGAGGTGACCCCAGCGGCGCGCAGCTGCTCGGCGGTGGCCTGCGCGTCACCGGTGGTGGGGGCGAGGACGAGGGGTTCGGCGAGCCGGGCGGCGGGGCCACCGGCGGCGAGGGCGTCGACGAGGTGGCCGTCCTCCCCGGAGGCCACCCAGGCGTGGGTGGCGCCGGGCTGGAGGGCTGCGACGGCGCGGGAGGTGGCGTAGCGGTCCGCCCCCTGCACGATCCCGACGTCGGTGACGCCGGCGGCGGCGAGCTGTGCCTGGACGACGGGCGCGACGGCGGCGGAACCGCCGACGATGAGCACGGTGCTGATGCCCTGGGTGCGCAGGTGCTCGGCGACGACGTGGGGCAGCTCGTCGCGGGCGGTCAGCAGCACGGGCGCGGCGAGGCGCCGCGCGAGCGGCGCGGCGGTGAGGGCGTCCACGAGGTGGGCGCCCTCACCGTTGACGAGGACGGCGACGTCCGCGTCGGGGAAACCGGTGCGGGCGGCTTCGACGGCGGTGGCCCACCGGTCGGGGCCGCGCAGTTCCAGGGTGCCGTTGGCGGCGTCCGCGCCGGGGTAGGTGCGCCCGCACCCGGGGTGGTTGATGGGTAGGCCCGTGGCGCAGCTGGCGGTGAGGGTTTCGGCCGGTGCGGCGGCGGCCGGAGCGGGGGCGGCGCTCAGGGCGGTGGTGGCCAGGGCGGTGGTGGCGGCGAGGCCGCCGAGCAAGAGGGCGGTGGCGCGGGGAGCGGTGCGGTGGGGCACGGTGGTCCGTCCGACGCGGGGACAAGGGCAGCCGCACCCCGTCGGGACGCGGTGCCCCACCCTGGCACGTCGCGTCCCGGGTTTTCGGCCGTTCGGTGAGGTTCGACCCTCGGGCGGTCGGCGTTCGGGTCGGGGTTACCGGGATGCGTCACCAGGGCTCGGCGCGGGCGTCCCGGGGAACCCGGAGCGCACCGACCTGGCGGGTGCTGTGATGGGGGCCCGCAGATCCGAGGGGGCCGTGGTGGGACGACGCACGACGTTGGGGCCGCGGCGACGGCGGGTGCGCTGCTGCTGGGTCTGGGGGGTGCACAGGCCGCCACCCCGGACGGGCCGCTGCTGGCCTTCACGGGGTACCCGCCCGGGCGCACCAGATGAGCCTACTGACGGTGGACGCCGTCACCGGCGCCCAGCACGAGGTCGCGGCGGAACCCGCGCAAGACGTGTCCTGGTTCCCCGGCGACACCCGCCTCGCGTGATCGGCTACGGCGTGGGCTCGGACGGTGCGGAGGCCTCGCGCGCCCTCGTCGCCGGTGCGGACGGTGCGGGGCGTCCTGAACTGGGTTCCGCGGGCGGCTGGCGGTCCCTGGCCTGAGGCGCGGACGGGACGCTCGCGTGGTTGCGTGCCCCCGCGGACGCAGCGATGTGTGAGGACCTCGCCCGCCTGGCGCGGCTGGACGTCGTCTTCCGCAACCTCACGAACCACATCGCCCGGTCCCTACTGGAGGCCGGCAGGTTCAGTCCCCGACTACACCCTCGATCGTGAAGAGCCGGCAATCAAGGCCCACATATACGAACTGGGGCCCTGGCTCATATGCCAGGGCCCCAGCTTGAGGAGCGTCAATCACCAATAAGTGATGATATCGCTCCGAATCAGACGTAGATGAACCCGCCCGTTTCGGTGTCGTTGCCATCAGGGTCCACCACGGTCACATTGACCGTACCGGTACCCTCCGGGGTGGTCACCGTGATCTCGGTGTCGCTCACCACGTCGAAGGCCGTGCCCGGGGTAGTGCCGAAGTTGACAGCAGTCGCGTTGGCGAACCCAGTCCCCGTGATGGTCACAACGTCGCCACCCGCAGCCGCCCCCGTCGCGGGGTTCACGGTGGTGATGGACGCAGCCGCAGGCGCGGGGGCAGCAGCTTCGTAAACGAAGCCGCCCGTTTCGGTGTCGTTGCCATCAGGGTCCACCACGGTCACATTGACCGTACCGGTACCCTCCGGGGTGGTCACCGTGATCTCGGTGTCGCTCACCACGTCGAAGGCCGTGCCCGGGGTAGTGCCGAAGTTGACAGCAGTCGCGTTGGCGAACCCAGTCCCCGTGATGGTCACAACGTCGCCACCCGCAGCCGCCCCCGTCGCGGGGTTCACGGTGGTGATGGACGCAGCCGCAGGCGCGGGCGGCGTCGGCGTCACCGGGGCGGCCGAGACCGTCAGCGCGAAGGTCGTGGCAGCGTCCTCAACCAGGTAGTCGTCGACCGACAGGCTGGCCACTCGGGTCGGGTCATCCAGGGCCACGGTGAGGGCGTCCTCGAAGCCAGCGAGAGTCACCGGGTCGCCACCGAGGGAGTAGAGCGGGCCATCACCGTAGTTGAACTGAAGGGTCGCACCATTCACCGTGACGTACGCGACGTTCGCATCGGTGTCAGCCTCGACAACGGGGCCCGCCTGCGGTTCCGCCGACTCCTCCGCCTCGGCGTACCAGGTGACCTGAGCCGGAGCGACCTGGTTGACGTCGAGGTCCGCGTCGCTGTCGGTGTTCACACCGGCAGTCACCGTGTCCACGGCCGGGGTGGCCGGGCCGGTGTAGTTCAGCGTCGCGATGCCCTCGGCGTTGCTGGTGCGCGTGAACGTCCCGTTGGGGTTACCGGGGCGGGCGATCGTGAAGACGACCTCCTCACCGGCCAGCGGGTTGCCGAACTGGTCGGTGACCTCGGCAGTCACGCTGGTGGCAGAACCCACCTCGGCGTACTCGGAGGCAGTGTCGAGCGTCAGCACGGAGGTGGCGGCAGCGGCGTCGGTCCAGTTGACCGTCGAAGTCACCTGGGGCTCTGCGGCCACGTCGTCGTTGATGCGGTCACCGTCGGCGTCGAGCCAGGCGACGATGGTGTCCTGGGTCGTGTCACCGGTGTTGGTGCTGGGGTCGGCGAGCGTGTAGCTGAAGGAGGCCACACCATTGGCATCCGTCGTCGCGGTCTGCGTGCTGACGACGGTGTTGCCACGGCTCACCTGGAAGACCACGGTCTCGCCGGCGTAGGGAGCAGTCTCGAGGTCACCGTCGTCGTTGCGGGTGTCGGTGACGAGCTGGACGCTCTGCTGGTACGTGGTCCCGTACTGGCGCAGCGCCTCCTCAGGGTCAGCGACCAGACCGGCGACCGTGGCGAAGGTGGTCACGGGGCCGACACCGAACGCGTCGACCGGCGCCCCATCGTCACCGACGTCCAGACCGTCCTCTTCAGCGTCCACGAAGACGACGGGGACGATGGCCTCCTCGGTCGCCGAACGGCCACCGATGGTGAAGGTGATGGAGCCGGCCTCGACCTCGGTGGTGACCACCGCGGAGGGCGAGCTGACGACGGTGTCGTTGACGGAGAGCACGCGGGCACCAACGGTACCCAGGTCCGCAATGCCATCGGTGTCCTCGAAGCTGACGACACCGTTCGCGTTGGCGACGGCGTCCGCCGACGCGAGGGCGATGGTCACGTCCCCAGCGGGCAGACCGGCAACCGTGTAGCTGACCTCGCTGCCCTCGCCCACCACAGCATCATCGTTCGCCGTGATGGTGAAGTCCTGGTTGGTCGGTGCAGGCTCGACCGCGCCAGCGGCCTGCTCGGCCGCCTCGACGACCGACGCCGGGATGGCACCGGTACCACCGATGGCGAGGCCGGTGACCAGCGTCTCCTGGTTGGCGGTCAGGTAGCCCTGCGCCTCGGTGCCGAGCACATCACCGGCGGTGAGGATGATCGGGAAGTTCTGCTGCGCAGCCCACACCGACGCCGGGAGGGCGTCGACCGGGCGCCAGCCGTTGACCAGGGCCACACCGGTGTTCGAGAAGCCGAACGCCTCGGTGTTGGCGATGTCGACGGCGGTCGCCTGGCGGTTCGCGCCGCGGATGCGCTCGACGGTGACGTCGTTCGCCTCGAGCTCCTCGACCACGGCCTCCGACACGGCGGCGGTGCCACCGAGGACGGTGACCTCGGTGATCTCGTTCTCCGCCAGGAAGGCGGCAGCGGCCTCGCTCAGCGCGCCGGTCTCGGTCAGCAGGACCGGGGTGCCGGACTTGGCCGCGTAGGGGGCGATCGCCAGGGCGTCGGCGAAGTCGTCACCGCGGGCGAGGAAGACCGAGGTGGGGGCCGTGTCGGCGTTGTCCACGACGGTCTGCGCCAGGGCGGCAGCGGTCTCGTAGCGGGTGGCGCCGTCGATGCGCTCGATGGTGCCGGGCAGCTCACCCTCGACGGCCGCGGACACGGCGGCGGAGCCACCGACGATCCAGGAGGTCGACGGGTCGAGCTGCTCCAGGGCGGCCACGGTCGCCGCCGGAACCTCGTTGCTCGTCACGTACAGGATCGGGATGTCGGTCCCGGCCAGCACGGAGGCAGCCAGGGCGTCCACCGCGTTGTCGCCGTTGGCGACGATGACGTTCTCGGCGCCGTTCGGGAACGCGGCCAGCGCGACGCTGGCGGCGGTCTCGAAGCGGTCGGCGACCTGAGCGGGACGGGTGATCTCGAAGTTGGGAGCGGCCGAGGCCGAGGTAGCGCTGAAACCGACGGTGGTCAGACCCACGAGAGCCGCGACGCCGGCCCCGATACCACGCCGGCGCAACCGGGAGGTTGCTGCGGTCACGATTGCCTCCAAGGCAGTTGTGAAGTGATGTTCCCCCCCACGGGGGCCGGCTCAGTGCGAGCCTGCTGCCGCCAGCTCCTCCACTACTCAGCGGAGTGCCCTGGTGACGCTGACGAACGTACACGAGAGTCACGATGGCAACACGGTGAGTGATGTGACTCGTGGGACTCGACCTGGCTGTAACGCAACCGACACACGGCGTGACCTGCACTTTTGCCCTGAGCGGCCCTACATAACAGTTTGGTAACGGGACGCCCCACCAGTCCCGCTGTCCCCTCCAGGCCCTCCCGCACTAGTGCGAACGGGTGGTGCCGCCCCCACGCAGGCACCCCCACCCCCTGACCCTCGCGGGGTCCCGCCCGGGCCACCGCAGGGCGCCGACCCGCGGGACACGGTCAAGACCCGCCCCCACCACGCCGATGCACACCCCGTGACAGCAGCAGCCCTCGCGACCCCGCGCGCCCGCGCCGCGGTCGCGGCCGTCCTCGCGCTGCCGCTGCTCGCCCTCGCACCCCTCGTCCAGCACCGCTGGCACACCGCCGACCACCTCACCACCGTCGTCGGCCTCACCTGCCTCCTCAGCGCCGCCCTCCCCCTGCTCGCGCGCTGGGTCCTCGGGCGGCTGCAGGCCCTCTCCTACGGCGTCGCCGCCGTCGTCTGGGGCGTCGGCGTCACCACCGCCGGCCTCTGGCCGCACACCACCCTCGGCCCGCTGCGCCTGACCCACCTGGCCCTCGCCGTCGCGATGCTCGGGATGCTCGCCCTCGGCGTCCAGCACGTCCTCGCCGTCCGCACCGGCACCGACGACCCCCCGCTCGTCCTCGACGCCCTCGTGCTCGGCAGCGCCCTCGCCGTCGCCGGCTGGGAGGTCCTGCACCGCACCAACCCCGACGGCGACACCGCCTGGCAGGTCACCGCCCTCGTGCTCGTCCTCGTCGCCTCCGCCCACGCCGGCATGACCACCGCCCTCGGCATCGAGCACACCCGCCTGCGGCCCGCCGCCATCGCCGCCGGCGCCATGACCGCCGCCACCACCATCGCCGCGCTCACCCCCCACCAGGACGTCGCGCACCTCGCGATCGTCACCGCCCTGCTCGCCGGGCTCATCGCCGCCGCCTGCGCCCCCGCCGCAGCACCCCGGCACGCCGGCGTCGCCGCCGCCCGCGCCGCCCGCCGCATGGAGATCGCCACCCTCGTGCCCGGGCCCGTGCTGTTCGCCGACATCACGCTCATGGTCGTCGCACCCCGCCCCGACCCCGCGCTCTTCGCCCTCTACCTGTGGGTGCTCACCGCCTTCACCGCCCGGCACGTCGCCACCGCCCGCGCCGTCGACCGCAGCACCGCGCGCCTGACCACCCAGGCCCTGCACGACGACCTCACCGGACTGCCCAACCGCGCCGCCCTCCAGCACGCCCTCACCGGCCCCGACCGCGACCACTGCCTCGTGCTGCTCCAGCTCACCGGCCTCGACGACGTCAACGACGTCCTCGGCGTCAGCACCGGCGACGCCCTCATCCGCGCCGCCGCCCACGAGGTCCGCCGCACCGCCGCCCCCTGGGGCGGCACCGCCCACCGCACCTCCGGCGACGAGATCGCCGTCCTGCTCCCCGGCGACGCCGAGCACGCCCTGCGCCTGGCGCACGTCCTCCTCGGCGTCGTCGCCGAGGTGCCCGCCCTCGTCCCCCACGCCGAGCGGTTCCCCCTGCGCGCCGTCGCCGGCATCGCCCCCTGCCCCGCCCAGCCCGCCGGCGGCAGCACCACCGGCACGGACGGCACCACCGCCCCCCTGACCGCGCTCCTGCACGCCGACATCGCCCTGCGCGACGCCCGCCTCACCGGCCCCGGCCACGTCTCCGTCTACTCCGGCGACGTCGCCGCCGCCCACGCCCGCCGCAGCCTCCTGCGCGAGCAGCTCACCACCGCGATCCGGCAGGGCACCGTCGACGTCCACTACCAGCCGATCGTGGACTTCCGCACCGGCCGCGTGGCGAAGTTCGAGGCCCTCGCCCGCTGGGACGACCCCGTCCTCGGGCGCATCCACCCCGGCGAGTTCATCGCCGTCGCCGAGGAGTCCAACCTCGTCGTCGCCCTCGGCGAGCACGTCCTGCGCAGCGCCGTCCACCTCGCCCACGACGCCGGCGTCTTCCGCGCCGGCGTCGGCCTCGCCGTCAACGTCTCCGTCGTGCAGCTGCAGTCCCCCGGCTTCGCCGACACCGTCCGCGACGTCCTCACCCGGCACCACGTGCCCCCGCACCTGCTGACCCTCGAGCTCACCGAGTCCGTCTTCCTCGACGCCGACTCCCCCGCCGAGCGCGTCGTCACCGAGCTCGCCGGCCTCGGCTGCCGCATCGCCATCGACGACTTCGGCACCGGCTACTCCGCCTTCGGCTACCTCGACCGGCTCCCCGTGCACGTCCTCAAGATCGACCGCTCCCTCACGAACTCCCTCACCGAAGCCGGCAACGGGCGCTCCGTCGTCACCTGCGTCGTCGACCTCGCCACCCGCCTCGGCCTCACCGTCGTCGTCGAGGGCGTCGAGACCGAGGAGCAGGCCGACGCCTGCCGCGCCATGAACGCCCCCCTCGGGCAAGGCTGGCTCTACTGCGCCGCCGTGCCGCGCACCGCCCTCGCCGAGCAGCTCACCCGCACCTACCCGGTGCCGGGGGTCCTGGCTCCCCACGCCTGACGGGTCTCGTGCCCGGGGGTGAGTTCGCGCCCGGGGGCCGGGGCGCCCTGCCCTCCGGGCTCTCCGCCAGCGACCGGGTGCGGAGCGCACCCGAGTGGGCCGGGCGGGCTCCGGACGCCCGGCGACCAGGACACCCCACCCCCTCCGACCTCACCGTGCCGACGGCTCACCGCGGCGGGGAAGGAGGGAAGGGTGGCGGCGGGTGCGGAGGTCGGCGTCCGGAGCCCGCCCCGCGCACCCGGGCAAGACGGTGCACCCGGCAGCGGGCGGAGAGCCGGCCGCAGCACCCGCTGCCGCCCACCCCGGAGGCGACCACGCGCCAGCGACCCCGCGCGACGCTCAGGCGCCGCTCGCGTCCTCCAGGCGCCCGGCGGCCTCCGCCGCCACCGCCCGCAGCACGTCCAGGTCCGCCTCGGTGAACTCGCGCGGCTCGCCCCCCATGACGCACACGGACCCCACGACCTGCCCGGACGCGGTGCGCAGCGGCACCCCGGCGTAGGTGCGCAGCCCGTCGACCGTCGCCAGCGGGTTCTCGCTGGTGGCGGGGTCGGCCAGCAGGTCGGGCACGACGAGCTCCTCGCCGGAGCGCACGACCCGCGCGCACAGCGCCCACTCGGCGGGCGTGGCGCGCGTCTCGGCCATCCAGCCGTCCAGGCCGTGGGCGCCGGCGATGACCTGGGCGCCGGTGAGGACGACGTTGAGCAGCGCCACGGGGGCGCCGGTGCCGTGGGCGCCGCGGGCGAGGAGGTCGGCGACGAGGGGCTGCACGTGGTCGACGTCGTCGGCGCGCAGGGCGGCGACGGCGTCGAGGCGGTCGTGGTCGTACAGGGGGTCGTCGGTGACGACCTGCGCGGAGGCCAGGTGCCGGGCCATCCACGCGTACCACTGCGGTGAGCCCTCGTCCGCGGGCGGGCGCTCGGGGTCGTGCTGCTGGTGCTGCTCGGTGGTCGTCACCTGGGTGCCCCCTTCGTCGTCTCCAGCACGCCGTGCACGCGCAGGCGCAGCAGGCAGCTGCGCGCGGCCAGGCGCAGCCGCGGGTCGGTGGCGTCGGCGGCGAGGCGCTCGCCGACGACGCGCATCTGCTCGGGCGCCAGCGCCGTGCCGTGCAGGCCGGTGGCGCGCACGGCGGCCGACCAGGCCAGCAGCGCCTGCTGCGGGCCCACGACCCCTGCGATCTCCTTGAGCCAGTCGACCACGGTGGGCCGGGCCAGGCCGCGGTTCGCGGCCGGCACCTGGGCGTTTCGCTGCACGTCCTCCCATCGGCGGGCGCGGGCCGTTCCCGCAGGAGCCGGACGGGTGCCCGCCGTCCCGGTGGTGCGGCGACGCACCCTTCCAGGCACGGAAGGTGACGAGATCGGCACGGTCCGTTCAGGCAAAAGCGCCCCACGAGAATCGTGCCGCCGCGATGATCGGACCAGGCGCGACCCCAGGAGGACGGGTGCACGGCGACGCAGCAGCACACCGGGCGGTTCGACCGGCGCGGTCGACGGACCGGCGCCGCCGGGCGTGCGCGGCGCTCGCAGTGGTCCTGATCACCACCTGGGCGCTCCTGCTGCCCGGCTACGACGGCTCCATCGACCGCGCGGTCGTCGCCGGCGAGTGCCTCGCCACCGTCGTCCTGCTCGCCATCACCGCGCTCGCGCCGTGCCGGCGCGCCCGCCACGCCCTGGCCCTGCTCACCACCTACGTCGGGCTCACCGCGCTGGGCGACGCGTACTGGCTGCTCACCGTCGACCCCACCGGCCTGACCTTCACCGACCGCGAGTTCGAGCCCGGCCCCACCGTCGCCGCCGAGGTCGTCCGCTACGCCGCCCTGCTGGGCCTGCTCGCCCACGCCACCCCCGTGACCGGCGGGCGCCGCTGGACGTGGCGGCGCGGCGTCGCGCAGGCGCAGACCACCGCCGGCGCGGCCGCGCTGCTGCTGCTGGCCACCCCCGCCGGGGCGATCGTCGACGACGGCCGCTCCTCGTCCCTGTTCTGCTTCTTCGACGTGGTCGTCGCGGCCACCGCCCTGGGCGCCGTCGTCGGCGCCGCCTGGACCACGCCGCGCCCCGACCGGCGCACCTCCCGCCTGCTGGCCGCCACCGCCACCGGCGTGGGCCTGCTCGTCCTCGGCGACGCCGTGGTCGTCCTCAGCCTGAGCGCCGCGTCCACCGCGGCCGGCGCCACCGGCATGGCCCTCGTCGTCACCGGCGGGGCCGTGCTGCTCGCCGCGAACCTGCACCCCGGGCGCCCGGCGCCCGCACCGGCCGGGTCGCTGCCGCGCGTGCCGGACCCCGCCCGCCCCGGCCCCCTCCTGGCCGTCACCGTCCTCACGCAGGTCCTGACCCCGCTGGCCGTCAGCGCCCTGCTCGCCGCCCGGCTCACCGCCGCCGCGCAGCCCGGCAGCACCACCGCTCCCGGCGCCGCCACCGTCGGCACCGCCGTCGCCGCCCTGGCCCTGTCCGTGCTGCACGCCGCGGCGCAGGCCCACCGCGCCCGCCTCGCCCAGGTCGCCGCCGCCGCCGCCCAGCGCGACGAGCTCACCGGCGCCCACAGCCGCCGCGGCCTGAACGCCCACGCCGAGCGGCACCTGGACGACACCACCGGCCCCGGCTGGACGCTCGCCCTGTTCGACCTGGACGGGTTCAAGGCCGTGAACGACACCTTCGGCCACGACGCGGGCGACGAGGTCCTGCGCGGCGTCGTCGCCCGCGCCGCCGCGGTCGTCGACGGCCACGGCGTCCTCGCCCGCCTCGGCGGCGACGAGTTCGTCGTCCTGCTGCGCACCGGACCCGCCGACGCGCCCGCCACCACGGCCGTGCTGGAGCGCCTGCGCGAGGCGGTCGCGGCGCCCGCCGAGCTGCCCGGCGGTGTCACCGCCCGCGTCGGCGCCTCCCTGGGCGCCGTCACCGCCACCCCCGGGCCCGACGGCCTGGCGGGCCTGCTCAGCGCCGCCGACCGGCGCATGTACGCCGACAAGCGCACCCGCCGGCCCGCCGCGCAGGTCCCCGCCCACGTGCCCGCGCAGCTCCCGGCCCAGCTGCCCGTGCAGGTCCCCGCTCAGGCACCCGGCGGCGGGGCGGGACGCCCCAGCAGGTAGCCCTGGCCGTGCGTCACGCCCAGCTGCGCCAGCTGAGCCAGCTCCTGCGGCGTCTCCACGCCCTCGGCCACCAGCGTCGCGCCCACCTCACCGGCCAGCCCCAGCACCGCGCGCGCCACCGCCCGCCGCGCCGGGTCCAGGTGCACGTCCCGCACGAAGCGCAGGTCCAGCTTCACCACGTCCGGAGCCAGCTCCGCCAGGTGCTGCAGACCCGCGAAACCCGCCCCCGTGTCGTCGATGGCCAGCCGCATCCCCCGCGAGCGCAACGGCTCCACGGCCCGCAGCAGACCCGCGTAGTCGTGCACCTCCTCGTGCTCGGTCAGCTCCGCCACCACGCGCCCCAGCGGGGCGTCCGCCAGCAGGGCGTGCGCCGCCGGGTGCAGCAGGGTGCGCGGGGAGAAGTTCAGCGACAGGTACGCGTCCGCCGGCAGCCGCGGCAGCAGCGCCAGCGCGTCGCGCACCACCGCCAGTTCCAGCCGCACGCCGAGGCCCGCGCCGGCGCCCAGCCGCTGCGCCGCCGCGAACACCTCGTCCGGGCGGCGGGGTGAGCCGTCCGCGTCGCGGAAGCGCGAGAGCGCCTCGAAACCCACCACCCGGTGCCCCGCCGCGCCACCCGCCGGGCCGAACCGCACGATCGGCTGCACCACGACGCTGCGGCCACCGCCGTCCAGGAACGCCTCCACCTCCGCGCGCTCCTGCGCGCGCCGGTGCTCCTCGTGCTCCTCGGCCGCCAGGCGCTCGCCCAGCAGCTGCGCCACCGTGCGCAGCGCCTCCACCTGCCCGCCGCTCAGCGGTGCCGAGGCGTCCGGGCCCAGGGCGGCCAGCACGCCGAACAGCGAACCGTCCGGCAGGTGCACCGGCAGCCCGCAGCAGGCCCCCACCCCCAGCCGCCGCGTGGTCGGCAGCGCCCTCAGCAGCGGGTGGGCGCGCGCGTCCGGCACCGACGTCGGCACCCGCCCGGACAGCAGCAGCGCCCCGTGCCCGTCCGCGAGGTCCACGCCGGTGCCCTCCACCAGGCCCAGGGGGGCGCGGGCGCCCGGGTCCTCGTCGACGGCCACCAGCACCTGGCGCCCGTGCGCCACCCGCGACAGGAACGCCGCCTGCAGGCCCGTGGTGCGGCGGGCCCCGGCCAGCAGCCGGCGCACCACCGGGGAGACCGCGCCCAGCGCGGCGTCGCCGTCACCGGCGCGCTCCTCGGTCAGGCCCAGGCCCGCGTGCAGCCGCGCGGCCGCCTCGGTGCGGCGCAGCACGTGCAGCACCGCCCCCGCCTGCCGGGCCAGCGCGGCCGCGACCTCCTCCTCGGCGGCGCCGAGCACCGCGCCGCCCAGGGGGTGCGCCAGGTGCAGCTCGCCCAGCACGCGGCCGTCCGGTGCCGTCAGCGGCACCGTCAGCGGCACCACCCCCGTCGGCACCGGTGCGGGCCCCGGGTCCGTCCCCCCGCGGGACGAGACCGCGGGCGCGCCGTCGCTGCCGGTCAGCAGCGCCGTGCCGTGCGAGGCGCCCGTCAGCGCGCGCGAGGCCGCGACCAGCCGGTCCAGCAGGTCCTGCTCACCACCGGCGTCCAGCAGCGAGACCAGCGCCGTCGCCACCTCCGCTGCCGCCGCCGGCACCGCGCGGGTCGGCTCGAGCACGTCCACGTCCACCACCCCGGCCCACCCCGCTCTCGCCCCGTGCCGGTCCTCCCGGCACCGGCCCACCATCGGCGCCGTCGGGCCCGCGGTGCAGGGGTGGGCACCCGTTCGCAGCAGCCGCCGGAGGCCGCGCGGCCGTCGGCGGGGCGCGCCCGGCACCACCGGGTTAGGCTCCCGGCGATGGACGGGACCCATGCCGTGTTCGCGGGTGAGGCGGTCGCGGGCGCAGCGGTCGCCGACGCGCTGCCCAGCGTCGTGCACGGGCAGCCGGGCGCGGTGCTGCTGGTGCGCGTCACCGACGGCACGGTGCTCTTCGCGAACCCCCTCGCCGAGCAGCTCGCCCCCGGCCTGGACCTGCCGTGCCCGGTGGACGAGTGGTCCCGCGCCGCCGGCCTGCAGGCCTCCGACGGCTCGGACCTGGCCGACCCCGCCACCGGGGAACCCGCCACCCCCCTCTCGCGCATCGCCCGCGGCGAACCCGTCCAGGGCGAGCGCGTCAGCGCCGCCCGCGGCTCCGACATGGCCGGCGCCCGCGAGGCGCTGTGGGTCGTGGGGCTGCCGCTGACCGACACCCCCGTCGAGCAGCTCAGCACCCTGGCCCTGGTGGTGCTGCTGCCGCTGCGGGAGAAGGCCCTGGTCGCCGACGCCCGGGAGTCCGCCGAGCAGCTGCACAGCCGCGCCGTCCTGGCCAGCGACCTCGCCTTCACGATCTCCGACCCCACCCGGCCCGACGACCCCCTGGTGTGGGTGAACCCGGCCTTCGAGAGGGTCACCGGCTACGGCAGGGAGAAGCTCGGGCAGAACTGCCGGTTCCTGCAGGGTCCGCAGACCGACCGCGAGGCCGTGCGGCGCATCCGCGAGGCGCTGCGGAAGGGCGAGGCCGTCACCGAGCTCCTGCTGAACTACCGCAAGGACGGCACGGCCTTCTGGAACGAGGTCGTCATCTCGCCCGTGCACGACGCCTCCGGGCGCGTCACCCACCACGTCGGCGTGCAGTCCGACGTGACGCTGCGCGTGCAGGCCGAGCGCGAGCGCGACGCCGCCCTGGCCGTCGCCCGCGACGCCCGCCGCCGTCTGGAGTTCCTCTCCGAGGTCGCCGACGCCCTCTCCGCCGTGCTGGACCCCGAGGCCGCGCAGGACATGCTGCCCTCCCTGGTGGTGCCCGCGTTCGCCGAGTGGGCGTTCGCCACCGTCCTGGACCCCACCGGCCGCACCCGGCACGTCCGCGCCGCCCACGCGAACCCCGCGCACGCGGCCGACGCCGAGCGGTTCGCCCGCAGCCAGGCCGCGCTGCTGGAGACGTCGGTGTCGATGCGGGTGCTGCGCGGCGAGCTCGGCCCCACCCTCGTGCAGGTCACCGACGAGGACGTGGCGCGCGGCGTCGGCGACCCGGAGACCACCGCCCTCATGCGCCGCCTGGGCCTGGGCAGCGCCCTGGTGGTGCCGCTGCGCGCCCGCGGGCAGGTCACCGGTGCGCTGACGCTGCTCAGCGGCCCCGACCGGCCCCCGTTCACCGAGGACGACCTGCTCACCGCCTCCGACCTGGGCGCCCGCGCCGGCGTGGCGCTGGAGAACGCGCGGCTGTACGCGCAGCAGCGGCGCTCCTCCGAGACGCTGCAGCGCAGCCTGCTGAGCCCGCCCACCGACGCGCCCGGCCTGGAGGTCGCCACCCGCTACCTCCCCGCCGCGGAGGCCGCGCAGGTCGGCGGCGACTGGTACGACGCCTTCACCCAGCCCGACGGCTGCACGACCGTCGTCATCGGCGACGTCATGGGCCACGATGTGTCCGCCGCCGCCTCCATGGGCCAGCTGCGCACCTTCGTGCGGGCGCTGGCGTACGACCGCTCCGCGGCGCCGCGGGAGGTGCTGCACCGCCTGGACCACCTGCTGGAAGGGCTGGGCGTGACGACCCTGGCGACCGCGGTGGTGCTGCAGCTGGACGCGCGCTCCACCCCCGGGCACCGCGGGGTCCGCTGGTCCACGGCGGGGCACCTGCCGCCGGTGGTGGCCGCCCCCGACGGCTCGGTGGGCGAGCTGCAGGGCGAGGGCCTCATCATCGGCCTGGGCACGCACCGCGACCGGGTGCAGCACGAGACGCAGCTGGCGCTGGGGTCCACGGTGCTGCTGTACACCGACGGCCTCGTGGAGCGCCGCGACCGCTCCATGGAGGAGCGGCTGGCGGAGCTGCGCGCCGTGGTCGCGGAGCTGGCCGGCGCACCGCTGGAGGAGCTGTGCGACGAGCTGATCCGCCGGATGCTCCCCGACGGCAGCGACGACGACGTCGCCATCGCCGCCGTGCGCGTCCTGGCCCGCTGACCCGCCGACCCCCGTCCCCGCGGTGGTCACGCACCCCCTCCCCGCAGTGATCATGCGAGGTTGAGCGCTCAACATCGCATGATCACCGCGGGGAGGGGGTGAGCGGGGGTCAGCCCGCCACGTCGCACCACACGCTCTTGCCCGAGGGCACCAGCCGCACCCCCCACGCCTCGCTCAGCGCGTCCACCAGGTCCACCCCGCGCCCGGACTCCTCCCGCACCGAGGCGCGGCGGTGCCGCGGGCGCTCGCGGCTGCCGTCGCTGACCGACAGGTGCAGCACCCGCACCCGGCAGTCCACCACCGCCCGCACCGGCGGGGCGCCGTGGCGCACCGCGTTCACCGCCAGCTCCGACAGCAGCAGCAGCGCCTGCTCCAGCGCACCCTCCTGGTGCACCCGGCACAGCTGCTCCCGCAGGAACCCGCGGGCCCGCCGGGCCGCGGACAGGTCGGCCGGCAGGGCCACCTCCGCTCTCGGCGTGACGTCGCACATGCGCTGCATCCTGGCCGCGACCGGCCCACCGCGCTCCCCGAGATCCCGGCGACGGGGTTCCCAGCGGCGGGCGCCGGTGGCAGGATGGCCCCGCGCCGGCCGGGGCACGTGGAGGGGAAGACCACGAGTCCCGGCCGGCGTCCGCGCGCGAGAGGGCCGGACGGTGCCCTTTCCCCTACGGTCGGGGACGTGCCCAGCCCCACCAGCAGCCCGCTGCAGCGCGTCGTCGTCGTCCTGAACCCCAACAGCACCGGCGACGGCCCCGCCAACGCCCGCGCCCTGCGCGACGCGCTCGCCGAGCGCACCCCCGGCCTGCCCGTGGAGCTCGTCGAGACCGAGCACGCCGGGCACGCCGAGCAGCTCGCCCGCGAGCACGTCGCCCGCCACCCCGGCGTGCTCGTCGTCTCCGCCAGCGGTGACGGCGGCTACCACGAGGTCGTCAACGGCGTCGTCGCCGCCGGCCGCGCCGGCCACGAGGGCATGGCCACCGTGCTGCCCTCCGGCAACGCCAACGACCACGCCACCGCCACCCACGGCCGCCCCCTCGTCGACGCCATCGCCGAGGTCGCCGCCGGCGACGGGCGCCCCGACCGCATGGACCTGCTGGAGGTCGACACCGGCGACGGCGAACCGCGCGTGGCGCACTCCTACGTCGGCGTCGGCATCACGCCCGTGGCGGCCGCAGCCCTCAACGAGAACGACCTGGACGCGGTCAAGGAGAAGCTCCTGGTGGCCAGGGCCTTCTGGAAGTACCGGCCGATGACCCTCACCCACGACGGCCGGGACGTCCGCATCGACAGCCTGCTGTTCGCCAACATCGACCGGATGGCGAAGTACGCGCACCTCTCCGACGACTCGGCACCCGACGACGGCCGCTTCGAGGTGCTGCTCATCAAGCACCGCAGCAAGCTGCGGCTGCTGGCGGAGTTCGCGCGCGTCCTGCGCGGCCGGCACCGCGTGGAGTCCCGCAGCGAGCCGTACGAGTTCCGCACCCGCAACCCCATGCCGCTGCAGATGGACGGCGAGGTGCTGCCCGTGACCGGCGAGGCGACGGTGCGGGTGCGGTGCCTGCCGCTGGCGCTGCGCACCGTGCGCTGAGGCCCCGGGTGCGTGTAGCCCCGGCTCAGCCGGCGGAGCCGCCGGCGGGCTCGGTGGCGCCGGTGACCTCGGCGGGCCGGGCCAGGCGCAGCAGCGGCTCGGTGCTCAGCCGCTGCCACACCAGGTTCAGCCCCGCGGCGATCATCAGCAGCGACACCACGGCCAGCGGCCAGGCGTCCACGGCGAACGCCACGCACAGCACCACCAGGCCGGGCACGGGCAGCAGCCCCGCCGGGACGCGGTTCCACCAGCGCGGCTGCAGCACGGAGGCCGCGTACCACCAGGCGACGGCCACGACGCGCTCGTCGGGGTGGCGCCGGCCCTGGCGGGCCAGGGCGAGCACGTCGCGGCGGTCGGCGGCCGGCAGGGTGCGGTAGGCGCGGATCGCCGCCGCGCGCCGCTGCGCGGGCAGTTCGGGAGCGGTGGTGCTCACGGGGACCTCCAGGGGACGTGCGGGTGCGGAGGGCATGGGATTCGAACCCATGAGGAAGGAGTGGGTACCTCCCTAGCGGTTTTCAAGACCGCCGCCTTCAACCACTCGGCCAGCCCTCCTCGCCGCGGCAGCCGCGGCGCACCCAGTCTGCCACCCCTCGGATGACGTCCCGAGCGCATTAGCACGACGCTGCGCAGAGGTCCATGAACTTTCCGTGACATCACCTTGTGATGAACACCACAACGCCCCGGGAATTCGTGACAACCGCCCCACGGGCCTCACTACAGTCCGGGACCCGGAGCACCACCCCACCTCCCGCACGGGCACCAGGCCGCACTCCGGGCCACCGCTCCGGGCCGGCACCGATGAACCTCGAGGAGCCCCTTGGCCGCGACCACACCCGCCCAGCCGGCGACGACCGCCCCCGCGGCGGCGCGCCCCCGCGGCTTCGACGTCCTGCGCATCGTCGCCGCCTGCGCGGTCGTCGTCAGCCACGCGCACCAGCTCCCCTTCGGCGACCGCGACACCCAGCCGGACCTGCTCGTGTTCGGCGACTTCGCCTTCAACCTGGGCCGCGTCGGGGTCATCGTCTTCTTCGTCGTCAGCGGGTACCTGGTGTGCGGCAGCTGGCTCAGCGAGCCGCGCGTGCGCCCCTTCGCCGCCAAGCGCGCGCGGCGGCTCATGCCGGGGCTGCTGGTGATGCTGGCGCTCGTCGTGTTCGTGCTCGGACCGCTGACCACCACGGCACCGGACTACTTCGGCACGGCGGGGACGTGGGAGTACCTCGTGCGCAACGCGCTGGTGTTCCCCTACGCGAACCACCTGCCGGGCGTCTTCTCCGGCAACCCCTCCACCATGGTCAACGGCGTCCTGTGGACCCTGGGCGTGGAGGTGCTGGCCTACGCGCTGATCGGCTTCGCGGGCTGGCGCGGCTGGGTGTCGCCCCGCCACCTGACCGCGGTCGCCGCCGTCCTGGCCCTGCTGGGCTGGCGGCTGGTCTCGGAGAACGTCGCCGGCGGCCAGCTCGTGCCGGTGGCGCTGCGCCTGGAGCTCATCGCCTACTTCTTCGCCGCCGCCGCGGTGCGGGCGTGGGGGTGGCGCCCGACGGGGCGGGCGGCGATCGCCGCGGCCGCCGTCGTGGCGCTCCTCGTGGCCGTCCAGGCGCCGCTGTCCATCGCGCTGGTGCCCTGCGGCACCGTCGTCGTCCTGCACCTGGGGACCCGCACGTGGGGCTGGGCCAGGCCGATCACGGCCCTGGGGGACCCCACCTACGGCGCCTACATCTACGGCTTCGTCGCCCAGCAGCTGCTCATCGCGCACCTCGGCATGCGCGACGCCCCGGTGTGGTGGTTCGCCACCGTGTCGGTCGTGGCTGCGCTGGCCTGCGGCTACGCCTCGTGGCACCTCGTGGAGAAGCGCGCCCTGCGCCGCCGCACCGGCGGGCAGCGACGGCCGCGCCGAGACGCGGTGGGCGCGACGGCGAGCGCCGGCCGCTGAGCGACGGCGAGCGCCGGCCGCTGAGCGGCGGCGAGCCCCCGCCGCCCGGCGGGAGCACCACCACGTGGTGAGCATCGAGGCGCACGTGCGGTCCCTGCCCGGCACGGGCGCCGCCGTCGGCACCAGCGGGCGGCACTCGGTCGTGGTGGACCGCCCCGAGGGCGTCGCCGGCGGGGCGGGGCTGGGCCTCAACGGCGGGCAGCTGCTGGCGCTGGCCCTGGGCGGCTGCCCGGCCCCCTCTCAGCGCCGGGCGGCCAGCGGGGCGAGCGCGCGGGCCAGGTCGCGCGCCCGCGGCAGGTCGCGCGCCGCGGCGGGGCGGCGCACGGCCAGGACGCCCTCGCGGGGGGCGGGGTCGGTCAGGTCGAGGACGACGGCACGCCCGTCCGCGATCATGGCGTCCAGCAGGCGCTCGGCGTCGCCCAGGGTGGCGACCGCGCGCGAGCGCAGCAGGTGCCCGACGGCCGTGGTGCGCGCCAGGCGCAGCAGCAGCGTGTCGTCGTCGAGGCGGACCAGCTCGGGGCGCCGCATCAGCAGGGAGGCCAGCGCGGTGACCTCGGCGGCGCTGGCGGGCTCGGGCACGGCGGCGCGCGGGTGGGCGGGTGGACGGACGGTGGCGCGACGCGCGGGGGCGTTCACGGTGGCCTCCTCTCGACGGACGGGCGGGCGGGCGGCCGCGCCGGGGGGGGTGGGGCCGCTCTGCTGGGGTTCTCGGCAGTGACGGCCCGCCGCTCGATGGGCCGTTCGGGGGCCCTCGCCGACGGCCACCGCCGGTGACGGCGGACCGTGCCGGGTGCTCGTGCTGGAGGATGAGGGGACGGGGCGGGGACGCCGGCCGGTGTGCTCGGCCCCGGAGAGGCCCCGCCCACCCCGTGAGAGGAACGAGGAACCCGCGATGACCACGAACCCCGGCGAGGACGGCGCCCGCCTGCGCTACCGGCTGCTGACCGGCACCGACGACCGCGCGTTCTGCGAGAAGGTCAGCGCCGCGCTGGCGGAGGGGTACGAGCTGCACGGCTCGCCGGCGCTGACGTTCGACGGCGAGCGCGTCGTCACCGCCCAGGCCGTCGTCCTGCCCGGCCCGAACACCCCGCGCTTCGTCCCCGTCAACGCCTGACGACCCCCACGGCCCCCGCCCCGCCCCGCCCCGCCCCGACGAGCCCGCGGTGGTCCAGGCAGTCGCGACTCCTCCGATCGCGGCGCGGCGGGGGCCGTGAGGGGCCGGGCACCGGGTGGGGGCCCTGGGGTAGCGTCGGCCGTCCCCCGCCCCGACGAGCCCGAGCGAGTCCCGTTGCCCCACGCCCTCCGCGCCGTCGTCGTCCTGCCCACGTACGACGAGGCCGGCAACATCGCCGCGGTGCTGCAGCGGCTGCTCGACTCCCCCGCCGAGCCCGACGTCCTCGTCGTGGACGACTCCTCCCCCGACGGGACGGGCGAGATCGTGCGTCGCATCGCCGCCGGGCTGCCCGAGGGCCGGGTGCGGTTGCTGACCCGCACGGTGAAGGACGGCCTGGGTGCGGCCTACCGGGCGGGTTTCGCCGAGGCGCTGCGCACCGGCGACCACGACGCGGTGGTGCAGATGGACGCCGACGGTTCCCACCCGGTCGAGGTGCTCCCGCGGATGCTGGACGAGCTCGCCGCGGGCGCCGACCTGGTGCTGGGCGCGCGGTACGTGCCCGGCGGCGCCCTGGACGACGCCTGGCCCTGGTACCGCAAGGCCCTCTCGCGCGGGGCGAACACCTACGCGCGGGTGCTGCTGCGCGCGCCGGTGGCGGACCTGACCGGCGGGTACAAGGCGTGGCGCGCGGACCTGCTGCGCTCGCTGGACCTGCACGAGCTGACCGCGGCGGGGTACGCGTTCCAGATCCAGACGACGCTGGCGGCGCTGCAGCGCGGGGCCACCGTGCGGGAGGTGCCGATCCTGTTCACCGAGCGCACCGCGGGCACCTCGAAGATGTCCGGGGCGATCATCACCGAGGCGATGGGGGCGGTGTGGCGGATGCGCCGGCACGGCCCGTCGGGACGACCACCCCGCTCCTGACGGCCTGTCGCCGTTGCTACCCGGAGCGTGATCTGCCAGGGTCGCTCTGGCGGTGGGGGACGTCGCGCCCGGTCTCGGGGGACCGAGCGCTCGCAGGACCCCGCCCAGGACACCGGGGCACCGACGAGGCGGGGGGGCGCGTGGCGGACGACGACGCCGTCGCCCAGCTGCTCGACCTGGCCCGGGACATCTTCGGGACACCGGTGGCGGCACTGGCGCGCACCGGCCCGTCCGGGCGACGGCCGGTCGTGGAGCAGGCCTCCAGCACGCTGGACCCGCAGGTCACGGCCCGGCTGCTGGAGCAGGAGGACCTGCTGCGGGCGGCGCCCGCCGTGGACGTGCTGCGCCCCGACGGCACGTCGGGCGGCCTGCTGCTGGGCGTGCCGGCCGACGACGCCGAACCGCTGGGTTCGCGGCAGCTGGAGGCCCTGAACGTCGTGGCGGCCCTGGTCGCCGGCGTCCTGCACCACCGCGACCGGCGACGCGACGAGCACCGGGGCCGGCTGGCGTCCCTGGACGCCCTGGTGGAGGGGCGGGGCCGCAGCACGGTGCTGCAGCCCATCGTGGACCTGCGCACCGGTTCCGTGGTGGGCGCGGAGGCGCTCAGCCGGTTCACCGGCGAGGACGGCTACCCGCGCGGGCCCGAGCAGGTGTTCGCCGACGCCCGCTCCGCCGGTGCGGGCGTGCGGCTGGAGCGCGCGGCCCTGGTCTCCGCGCTGGCGCTGCTGCCGGTGCTGCCCGCCGGGGCGTACCTGAGCGTCAACGCCTCGGCCGAGGCGCTGATGGACGCCGCCACCCGTGAGGTGCTGCTGGCCTCGCGGCCGGAGCGCATCGTCGTGGAGGTGACCGAGCACGACCCCGTGGCCGACTACGCGGCGCTGGCGGAGGGCACCGCCGCCCTGCGCGCCGGAGGGTTGCGGCTGGCCGTCGACGACGCCGGGTCCGGGTTCGCGAGCCTGCAGCACGTGCTGCACCTGTCGCCCGACGTGGTGAAGCTGGACATCGCGTTCGTGCGCGGCATCGACACCGACCCCGCGCGCCGCGCCGTGGCCCGCGCCCTGGTGGGGTTCGCCTCGGAGGTGGGCTCGACAATGGTCGCCGAGGGCGTGGAGCGGGCCGGGGAGCTGGCGGCGCTGCGCGAGCTGGGGGTGCACTGCGCGCAGGGGTACCTGCTGGGCCGCCCGGCGGCACCGCCGCTGCGCCTCGCGCGGCCCGAGGACACGACCACGCTCCTGCTGCCCGCCCAGCCCCGCGACCCCTGACCCCTGACCCCTGACCCCTGACCCCTCGGTGGTGGTTGTCGGGGGTTTACTGAACCGGGGGCCTTTAACGCGGGGGGGGGGGGGGGGGGGGGGGGGAGGGGGGGGGGGGGGGGGGCGC
>NZ_JBKBCT010000144.1:0-986 GCF_050871525.1 Kineococcus auxinigenes
TGTCAAGGCCCGGGTTTGATGGAGGGTGTGAAGCAACGCTCAGGCCGCGGCGACGACCTCGGCAGTGGTGTCGAATCGGGCCTGGTACTCGATCGGCGGGACCATCCCGAGCTCGCCGTGCAGGCGACGGGTGTTGTACCAGTCGAGGTAGCCGGCGACGGCCCGTTCGACGTCGTCGAGGCCGCGCCACGGACCGTCACGGCCGGGTAGGTGCGGGTTGCGGATGCACTCGGCCTTGAATAGGGAGTTGAACGCCTCAGCCATCGCGTTGTCGTAGGAGTCGCCGGTGGAACCGACCGAAGCGACAGCACCTTCGAGGGCTAAACTCTCGGTGTAGCGCACCGCAACGTATTGAACTCCCTTATCCGAGTGGTGCTTGAGCCCGGTCAGATCAGCGCCTTCGCGTCGACGGACCCAGAACGCCATCTGCAGCGCATCCAGGGCCAACTCGGTACGCAGGTGGGTCGCGACTTGCCAGCCCACGATCCGGCGGGTGCAGACGTCCTGGACGAACGCGGCGTACACCCACCCCGAGCAGGTCCGGATGTAGGTTATGTCGGCTACCCACAGGCGGTCCGGGCGGTCGGCGGTGAACTCCCGTGGCACCAAGTCCGGACGGTGGTCGGGC
Source organism: Kineococcus auxinigenes (assembly GCF_050871525.1). NCBI lineage: Bacteria > Bacillati > Actinomycetota > Actinomycetes > Kineosporiales > Kineosporiaceae > Kineococcus > Kineococcus auxinigenes. Next base: position 629 of record NZ_JBKBCT010000144.1, read on the forward strand.
ATTGCCGGGACCGTGGTCCGTGGTGGTTTGCCGCTGCGGCGCAGCCCGTGCAGCCCCACCGAGCGCATCAGGCGTTCCACGGTGCAACGGGCGATGCGCTCCGGCGCCTCGTCGACTTTGGCGCACTCGAGGCGGCGGCGGTTGATCGCTGCGTGCAGCTTGCGGGCGCCGTACACGCGCAGGTTCTCGGCGTGCACTTCGTCGATCTCAGCCAATGCGGCCTGGTCGCTGATCGACCGCTTCGAGGTCGGTCGAGTGCGGGCGGCGTAGTAGGTGCTCGGGGCGATCTGCAATTCTCTGCAGATCGGCTCGACCCCGAATTGGTCCTTGTGCTCGTCGATGTAACGGTGGGTCAGTG
>NZ_JBKBCT010000016.1:0-57103 GCF_050871525.1 Kineococcus auxinigenes
AGACACAAACCCCCCCCGCCCCGACCCCCCCCACCCCCCCCCCCCCCCCCCCCCCCCCCCCCCCCCCCCCCCCCCCCCCCCCCCCCCCCCCCCCCCCCCCCCGGCCCGGGCACGGTAGGCAGGGGGCGTGCACGAGCCCGACGTGAGGACGCGCCTGCCCCGGGGGCGGCGCCTGTCGCCGCTGCGGGCGATCGCCGTCCGGATCGGCATCGCGTTCGCCCTCGTCCTGGTGGCCTGGGGCATGGTGGTGTTCGAGCGCGGCGACTACAACGACAGCCTGGACGGCGAGGTGTCCGTCCTCGACGCGCTCTACTACACGACCGTCACCCTGACGACGACCGGCTACGGCGACATCGTCCCGATCACCCGCAGCGCCCGGCTGCTCAACACCTTCGTGGTGACGCCGATGCGGATCATGTTCGTCATCGTCCTGGTCGGCACCACCATCCAGGCGCTCACCGAACGCTCGCGAACCGAGATCCGCCTCGCCCGCTGGAGGGCCCGCATGCGTGACCACGTCGTCGTCCTGGGGTACGGCACGAAGGGGCGCAGCGCGGTGCGCCAGCTGCGCCTGCACGGCCACCCCCAGGAGCACCTGGTCGTGGTCGACAGCGACCCGCGGGCGACCGCGGACGCCGCCCAGGAGGGGTACCTCTCCATCACCGGCGACGCGACCCGCTCGGCGACCTTCCGCGCCGCGCTCGTCGAGCGCGCCGCCCGCGTCGTGGTGGCCCTCGACCGCGACGACACCGCGATCCTCGCCACCCTCGCGGCCCGGCGCCTGAACCCGGAGGTCGCCGTGGTGGCCGCCGCGCGCGAGGCCGAGCACGCCGAACTGCTGCGCGAGAGCGGCGCGAGCTCCGTGGTGGTCTCCTCCGAGACGGCGGGACGGCTGCTGGGCATGGCCGCCGACAGCCCCGCCGCGGTCGACGTGGTGGAGGACCTGGTCTCCTTCGGCACGGGCCTGGACCTGGCCGAGCGGGCCGTGACGGCCGGGGAGGTCGGCCGCTCGCCGGAGTCCCTCGACGTGCCCGTGCTCGCCGTCGTGCGCGACGGGCGCCCGCTGCGCTACGGCGACCCGGAGCTGGGCGCCCTGCGCGCCGGCGACCGGCTGCTGTACGTCGTCTCCGGGTAGCGGACCGGCGGGCGGAACCCGGTCAGCGCCGGGCGCGCACTCCGGCGAGGAACTCGGTGAGCACCGCCGGCTGCACGTGCACGGTCACCCGGGCGAGCACCCCTCCACGTCCCAGGCGACGGCCACGTCGGGCACGTGCACGCCGTACAGCATGAGGTCCAGGGCGACGACCTCGGACAGGAAGTCGCCGGGCTCGATGTCGAGCGCTTCGCGGCGACGGTCCTCCTCGAGGGAGGCCCACCACTGCTCGAGGGCTGCGGTCTGGTTCACGTGCGGGACATCGCGGCGGCGGCGCCCGGTGAAACGGGGTGTCCCCCGTGTGGCGCAACGCCTCCCGCTGCGCCCGGCGTGCGCGGGGCCGCCGGGGCGTGTAGATCAATGGGATGCCTGGAACCGCACGGAACGCCACCACCCACGACGAGGTCGAGCTCAAGTACGCGGTCGGCGAGGACTTCGTGCTGCCGGAGCTGGACGGACTGGACGGCGAGACGCGCACCGACCGCCTGGAGGCCGTCTACTTCGACACCCCGGGGCAGCGCCTGGCCGCCGCCCGCGTCACGCTGCGCCGGCGCACCGGGGGCGAGGACGCCGGCTGGCACCTGAAGCTGCCGCTGGCCGGCGCGCGCCGGGAGGTGCGCCTGCCCCCGGGCCGCGCCACCCGCAAGGTGCCCGCGGAGCTGCAGCGCCTCGTCAGCGCCCTGGCGGGCGGCGAGCCGCTGGTGCCGGTCGCCCAGCTGACGACCACGCGCACCGTGCGGCACGTCGTGGACGCCGGCGGGCGAGTCCTGGCCGAGGTCGCCGACGACCGGGTCGAGGCCCGCAGGCTGATCACGGAGGGCCCGGCACCCGCGCCGGAGGCCTGGCGCGAGCTGGAGGTGGAGCTGGTCGAGGGCGACCGCCAGCTCCTGTCGGATCTCGACGCGCAGCTGCGCGCGCACGGGGTGACCGAGGCCCCGCACGGCTCGAAGCTGGCCCGCGCCCTGGGCACGCCGCCCGCAGCGCCGGCCGCAGCCCCCCTGAAGCCGGGCTCGGCGGCCGGCGCGGTCGTCGGCGCCCACCTGGCGGCACAGGTGTCGGTGATCGTCACGGGCGACCCGATGGTGCGCCTGGACGAGCCGGACAGCGTGCACAAGGTGCGCGTGGCCACCCGGCGGCTGCGCAGCGCGCTGAAGACGTACCGGCCGCTGTTCGCCGAGGGGGTGCCCGAGGCGCTGCGCGAGGAGCTGTCCTGGCTGGCCGACGAGCTGGGCGGCGCCCGCGACGCGGAGGTCATGCGCGACCGGCTGGTCGCCGCCGTGGGCGAGCTGGAGCCCGTCGAGGGCGAGGACCCCGCCGCGACCGCGACCGCGCTGCGCGAGGTGCTGGAGGCCGACTACCGCGCCGCGCACGAGGAGCTGCTGCGCGCCCTGGACGGCGAGCGGTACGCCGCGCTGCTGGCCCGCCTGGAGGAGCTCGTCGCCGCACCGCTGGACGGCCCGCCGTTCTCGCCCCTGGCGCGCGAGAAGGCGAAGGACGTGCTGCCGGCGCTGGTGCGCGCCACCGACCGCAAGCTGCGCAAGCGCGTGCGCGCCGCGTACGCCGCCGACGCGGACCCGTCGGTGCCCACCGCGCACGCCGACGAGCTGTTCCACGACGCCCGCAAGCGCGCCAAGGAGGCCCGCTACGCCGGGGAGTCGCTGGTGCCGGTGTGGGGCGAGGAGGCCAAGGCGTACGCCAAGGCCGTCTCGGGGCTGCAGGAGGTGCTGGGCGAGCACCAGGACTCCGTCGTGGTGCGCGAGGTGCTGCACCGCCTGGCCGGGCGCGACCCGCAGGCCCTGGCGTTCACGTGCGGGCGCCTGTACGCGGCCGAGGTGGGGCACGCCGCGGCCAGCCGCGAGGCCGTGGACGCCGCGTGGGAGGCGGCCTCCTCGCGCAAGCTGCGGCGCTGGCTGCGCTGAGGTCTCGGCGTGCGCGTCGGCGCGGCGGGGACTAGGCAGGGGCCGTGGACGTCCAAGACCTGCTTCTCGACGGCTTCGGCCGCGTCCCGCCCGCCGTGCACGCCGTCCTGGACGGCTGCGACGAGCAGGTCCTGACCGCCCGCCCGGCCCCGGGCGCCAACACGATCGCCTGGCTGCTGTGGCACCTGGCGCGCGTGCAGGACGACCACGTCAGCGAGGTCGCCGGCACCGAGCAGGCCTGGACCGCGGACGGGTGGGCGCGCCGCTTCGCCCTGCCCCTAGCCGACGACGAGACCGGCTACGGCTTCAGCCCCGAGCAGGTCGGGCTGGTGCGCGCGAGCGCGCAGCTGCTGGGCGGCTACGTCGACGCGGTGCACGAGCGCACCGCGCGGTACCTGCGCACCCTGACCGGCGCCGACCTGGACCGCGTCGTCGACGACTCCTACGACCCGCCGGTCACGCTGGGGGTGCGGCTGGTGAGCGTGCTCGACGACGACCTGGAGCACGTGGGCCAGGCCGCGTACCTCGCCGGGCTGCTGCGGCGGCGCTGACCTGCGGCGCTGACCGGCGGGCGGGTGCGCGCCTGGGCGGGTGACCGGTGTGCCCGCCGGCCGGCCCGCGGGCCTAGGCTCTCCGGGTCCGCGATCCAGGCACGCGCGTCAGGAGAGACCGCCGAGTGAGCCAGTCCACCGATCGCCCCGAGGCGCGCGGGACCAGCACAGCGAACGGCAGCGCCACGAACGGCAGCGGAGCCGAGGAGCGCGCGGCCCGGGAGGTCGCGCACGAGGACGCCCGCGTCGGGGTGCTGTACGCGCGCCTGGACGAGCTGCGCGAGCAGACCGCCGCCCAGCTGGCCGCGGTGCGCCGCACCCGCGCCACCGGCACGCACCAGAACCGCTTCGAGCGCGACGCGTTCGCCACCCTGTACGAGGACCGCCTGGCCCAGTTGTGGTCGGTGGAGAACCGGCTGTGCTTCGGCCGCCTCGACCTGCGCGAGGGCACCGAGGACCCGCGCCGCTACGTGGGCCGCCTGGGGCTGGCCGACGAGCGCGGTGAGCAGCTGCTGGTCGACTGGCGCGCGCCCGCCGCGCAGGACTTCTACCAGGCCACCGCCGCCGCCCCGCGCGACGTGGTGCGCCGCCGGCACCTGCTGACCGAGGGCCGGCACGTCACCGCGGTGGACGACGAGGTGCTGGTGGCCGCCGACGGCGAGCGCACCACCGGTGACGCGGCGCTGCTGGCCGCGGTCACCGCGCCGCGCACCGGGCGCATGGGCGACATCGTCGCCACCATCCAGGCCGAGCAGGACCGGGTGATCCGCGCCTCCGAGCGCGGGGTGCTCGTCGTGCAGGGCGGGCCGGGCACCGGGAAGACGGCGGTGGCGCTGCACCGCACCGCCTACCTGCTCTACACGCACCGCGACCGGCTGGCGCGCAGCGGCGTGCTGCTGCTGGGCCCCAGCCCGGTGTTCCTGCGCTACGTGGAGCAGGTGCTGCCGGCGCTGGGCGAGACGGGCGTGGTGACGATGACGCTGGGCGAGATGTTCCCCGGCGTCGTCGCCCGCGGGCACGACTCCCCGCGCGCGGCGCGGGTGAAGGGCTCGCCGGTGATGGTGGACGTGCTGGCGGCGGCCGTGGCCGCGCGCCAGCGGGTGCCGGAGCGGGCGATCCGCTTCGACCTGGACGGCACGCCGGTGGTGCTGCGCCCGGAGGCGGTGGTCTCGGCCCGCACGCGCGCGCGGCGCAGCCGCAAGCCCCACAACGCGGCCCGCACGACCTTCGTGCGCGAGGTGCTCAACGGGCTGGTGCAGCAGCTGGCGCGCGGGCGCGGGGTGGACCTGGCCGAGGAGCGCGAGGACCTGCTCGCCGAGCTGCGCGAGTCGGTCGACGTGCGCCGGGAGGTCAACCTGTGCTGGATGCCGCTGACGCCGCAGCGGGTGCTGGCGGGCCTGTACCGCTCCCCCGAGCAGCTGCGGCGGGCGGCGCCGCAGCTGTCCCGGGCGGACCGCGAGGCGCTGCACCGCGAGCGGCCGGAGGCGTGGAGCGAGGCGGACGTGCCGCTGCTGGACGAGCTGGCCGAGCTGCTGGGGCCGCTGGAGGAGAGCCGCGCCGCGCAGGCGCGCGACGCCGAGCACGAGGAGCAGCTGGCGCACGCCCGCAAGGTGCTGGAGGACTTCGAGGCCTCCGGGGTGGGCGACACGCTGGTGACGCCCGAGCTGCTGGCGGAGCGCTTCAGCGTCGGCGGCCCGTCCGGGACGGTGGCCGAGCGGGCCGCCGCGGACCGCACGTGGGCGTACGGGCACGTCGTGGTCGACGAGGCGCAGGAGCTGTCGGCCATGGCGTGGCGGCTGGTGGAGCGGCGCTGCCCGGCGCGCTCGATGACGCTGGTGGGCGACGTGGCGCAGACGTCCAACCCGGCCGGGGCGCGCAGCTGGGCGGAGGCGCTGAAGCCGGTGGTGGACGACCGCTGGCGGCTGGAGGAGCTGACCGTCAACTACCGCACCCCGGCGCGGATCGCGCGGGTCGCGGCGGACGTGCTGCGGGCCGCGGGCATCGACGCGCAGCCGCCGACGCCGGTGCGCGAGGGCGAGACGGACCCGGCGGCGGTGCGCCTGGCCGGCTCCGGCGACGCCGCGGGCGTCGTCGAGCGGGTGCGCGAGGTCCTGGGCGAGCTGGACGAGGGCCGGGTGGCGGTGCTGACCGCGCACGAGGACGGGCCGCTGGGCTCGGACGCGCTGCGCGCCGCGGTGGCGCGGGTGCTGGCGCCGGGGGCGGTGGCCGCCTCCCCCGACGACCTGGACGCCGAGGTCAGCGTCCTGGACGTGCAGCGCGCCAAGGGCCTGGAGTTCGACGTGGTGGTGCTGGTGGAGCCGGCGGCGGTGCTGCGCCGCCCGCGCGGGGCCAACGACCTGTACGTGGCGCTGACCCGGGCGACGCAGCGCCTGCTCGTGCTGCACGCCGAGGACCTGCCCACCTCGATGGCGCGCCTGGTCCCGGTCGCGGCGGGCTGAGCGCGACCGGCGGCGCCGCGACCGGTTCCGCGGAACCCCTCCCGCGGTGTCGGTGCCGCGTGCTTGTCTGGCGGGCGTGACGATCCCCGCTCCCGCCTCGCCCGATCGCACCACCACCACGACCACGACGCTCCCCGCCGACCTGGAGCCGCGGCTGGCCGAGCACCGCCGCGAGCTGACCGGCTACTGCTACCGGATGCTCGGCTCGGCCTTCGACGCCGAGGACGCCGTGCAGGAGACGATGCTGCGGGCCTGGAGGTCCCTCGACGGCTTCGAGGGCCGCTCCTCGCTGCGCTCGTGGCTGTACCGCATCGCCACCAACGTGTGCCTGACGGCGATCGAGACGCGCGGGCGGCGCGCGCGGCCGATGGACCTGTCCGCCGCGGCGTGGGAGCCGGTGGAGGCCTCGCTGGCCGCCCGGCAGCCGGAGGACACCTGGCTGGAGCCGATGGTCGACTCCCGGGTGCTGCCCGCGGCCGGCGACCCCGCCGACGTCGCGGTGGCCCGCGAGTCGATCCGGCTGGCGTTCGTCGCCGCCCTGCAGCACCTGCCCCCGCGCCAGCGGGCCGTGCTGATCCTGCGCGACGTGCTGCGCTGGCGCGCCGAGGAGGTCGCCGGGCTGCTGGAGACCACGACCGCCTCGGTCAACAGCGCCCTGCAGCGCGCCCGCGCCACCCTGGCCGCCCGCCCCGACGTGGACCTCGACGCGGCCACCGGCGCCCGCGGCACGGACCTCGACGCCGGGCACCGCGAGCTGCTGGAGCGGTACGTGCGCGCCTTCGAGTCCTACGACATGGACGCCTTCGTGGCGCTGCTGGCCGAGGACGTCACCCAGAACATGCCGCCGTTCGAGATGTGGCTGCAGGGCCCGCGGGACGTGGTGCGCTGGATGGTCGGGCCCGGCCGGGCCTGCCGCGGCTCGGTGCTCGTGCGGCTGGACGTCAACGGCTCCCCCGCCTTCGCGCAGTACAAGCCGGGCGGTGCGGGCGGGGCGCTGGAGCCCTGGGCGATCCACGCGCTGGAGCTGCGCGACGGGCGGATCCGGCGCATCACCTCGTTCCTGGACACCCGCCTGTTCGCGCACTTCGGCCTGCCGCCGCGGCAGCCGCCGCGCTGAGGCGCCGGGGCGGGCGCGCACCTAGGATCGGCCGGTGCCCCCGGCCGCTCGCAGCACCCCGCGCACCCTCGCGGAGGACCTGCGCGCCCGCGACGACGCCGAGCTGGAGGCCCTGCTCGCCGCCCGCCCCGACCTCGCCACCCCGCTGCCGGCGTCCACCACCGCGCTGGCCGCGCGCGCCACCACCCGGGCGAGCGTGCAGCGCGCGCTGGACGCGCTGGACACCTCCGCCCTGCAGGTCGCCGAGGTGCTGTCCGTGCTGCCCGAGCCCACCAGCGCCACCGCCGTGTCGCGGGCGTGGGGGGTGCGGGCCAACGACGTCCTGGCGCGCTTGCGCACCCGGGCGCTGGTGTGGGGACCGGACCGCCGCCTGCACCTGGTCCACGCGGTGCGGGACCTGCTGGGCCCGCACCCGGCCGGGCTGGGCCCGCCCCTGGCCGACGCCCTGGGCCGGCGCTCCCCGCAACGGCTGGCGGAGCTGCTGGAGGACCTCGGCCTGCCGGTCAGCCACGACCCGGAGGTCGCCCTGCCGCGGCTGGCGGAGCACCTGGGGGCGCCGGCGAGGCTGGAGGCGCTGCTGGAGCGCGCCCCCGAGGGGGTTCGCGCCCTGCTGGACCGCCTCACCTGGGGCCCGCCGACCGGCTCGGTGGAGCGCGCCGACCGGCAGGTGCGCGCAGCCGGCGCCACCGGCCCGGTGGACTGGCTGCTCGCGCACGGGCTGCTCGCGGTCTCCGGCCCCGGCACGGTGGTCCTGCCCCGGGAGGTGGGGCTGGCGCTGCGCGGCGGGAAGGTGCACCGCGCACCCGACCGCGAGCCGCCGGTCGCGCCCGTGCAGCGGCGCCGCCCGCAGGTGGTCGCCGCGGCCTCGGCCGAGGCCGCGGCCGAGGCGTGCCGGCTGGTGGAGGAGCTGGGCCGGCTGTGGGGCGCCGCTGGCCCACCGGTGCTGCGCGCGGGCGGGGTGGGGGTGCGCGAGCTGCGCCGCACCGCGGCCGCCCTGGAGGTCGACGACGCCACCGCCGCGCTGGTCGCGGAGGTCGCGCACCTGGCGGGCCTGGTCGCCGACGACGCCGAGGTCGAGCCCCGCTGGCTGCCCACGCCCGCCTTCGACGCCTGGTGCGAGCTGGACGTGCCGGGTCGCTGGCCGGTGCTGGCCCGGGCCTGGCTGGGCTCCACCCGGGTGCCGGCGATGGTCGGCACCCGCGACGCGAAGGGCTCGGCGCGCAACGCCCTGGGCCCGGACCTGGACCGCGGAGCCGCGCCGGCGGTGCGGCGCGCGGTGCTGGCGCAGCTCGCCGCGGCCGGGCCGGAGGGCGCCGTGGACGCCGAGGACCTGCTGGCGCGGCTGCGCTGGGACGCCCCGCGCCGCACCGGCCGGCTGCACGAGGACCTCGTGCGCTGGACGCTGCGCGACGCCGGCTGGCTGGGCGTGCTGGGGGCGGGGGCCCTGTCGCCGGCCGGGCGGGCGCTGCTGGAGGGCGCCGCGGGCGACGGGACCGACGAGGACGCCGACGACGCCGCGGCGGCGGCCCTGGCGGCGGCCCTGCCTGCACCGGTCCGCGAGGTGCTGCTGCAGGCGGACCTGACGGCGGTGGCGCCCGGCCCGCTGGAGGTGCACCTGGCGCAGCGGCTGGCCGCGCTGGCGCGGGTGGAGAGCCGCGGCGGAGCCACCGTCTACCGCTTCGACGCCGCCACCGTGCGCCGCGGCCTGGACGAGGGGCTGACCGCCGACGACGCGCTGCGGTTCCTGGCGGACGTGTCCGCCACCGGGGTGCCGCAGCCGCTGGAGTACCTGGTGCGGGACGTGGCGCGCCGGCACGGGCGGGTGCGGGTGGGACGGGCCGGCAGCTACGTGCGCGCCGAGGACCCCGCGGTGCTCGCCGAACTGCTCTCCGACCGCCGCTGCGCGCGGCTGGGCCTGCGGTCGCTGGCGCCCACGGTGCTGGCCGCGGCCGCCGAGCCCGACGAGGTCCTGGCGGCGCTGCGCGCCGCGGGGGTGGCACCGGCCGCGGAGGGGCCGGACGGGGAGCTGGTGGTGCGCCGCGCGGTGGCCCTGCGCAGCGGCCCGCGCGCGCTGCCGCGGCCGGTGACCGGCGAGCCGCCGCCGCCGTCGCCGTCGCTGCTGTCGGCGGCGGTGCGATCGCTGCGCACCGGCGACGAGGACAGCGAGGCGGGTGAGCGCCGCCGGGCCGAGCACGCCGGCACCCCGTCGCTGAGCCACCTGGACCCGGCCACGTCGCTGGACCTGCTGCGCCGGGCCGCCGCGGAGCGGCGGGCGGTGTGGGTGGGGTACGTGGACGCCGACGGCTCGCCGCGCCGGCACCTGGTGGAGCCGATCGGCGTGGAGGGCGGCCGCATCACCGCCTTCGACCGCGCTGAGCGATCGGTGCGCACCTTCTCGGTGCACCGCGTCACCGGTGTGGCCCTGCAGGGGACGTGAGGCCCGCCCGCGTCGGCTAGCGTCGACGGTCGAGCGGACCAGGTCGAGGGGAGCACGGTCGATGAGCGAGGCGGAGCGGGGCGGGGAACAGCGCTCCTGGTGGGAGAAGCCCGACGCGGGGCAGCCGGGTGCGCGCGCGGCGTCGCAGGACGCCCACGACCCCTACCGCACCGACGACGCCCCGGGCGGGTCGGACCCGTACTGCGGGGACGGGTCCGACCGGACGCAGGTGGTGCCGCAGGACGCGAGCACCACGGCGGGCACGGGATCGCCGTGGCCCCCGACCACCGCGCCGGAGTACCCGCCGCTGGACGGCCGGGCGCAGCAGCACGCCGGACGCGAGCGCACCGAGCCCGAGTCCGCCGAGCACCACGGCCGGCAGTACGCCCAGCCCCAGTACGCCCAGCCGTACAACCAGACCCACGGCGCGCCCGTGGACCCCTACGGCCAGCCGCCGGTGACCGGGGCGGCGCACGCGGTGCTGTGGACGTCGGTCGGCGGCCTGGTGCTGCTGGGGACCGGCCTGGGCTGGATCGCGGCGATCGTGGCGCTGGCGCTGACGCCGGGCGCGCGCCGGGAGCTGCTGGCCGCGCAGGGCACCAGGCGCGGCCTGGGGCACCTCCTCGCCGGGAAGATCATCGCCTGGGTGACCATCGCCCTGTCGCTGCTGTTCGTGATCGGTGTCGTGGCGCTCATCGCCTGGTTCAGCGCCCAGGGGGGCGGCTACTACGAGGGGTACGGCTACGACTCCGTCGGCACGTCCGTGCGGGTGTGAGCCCGCTGACCGGCGCCCGCGCGGCGCGCCGCGGAAGCACGCGGCGCCCGCGGGGGTTGCACCCCCTGTGACCGACGGCCCCCTCATCGTCCAGAGCGACAAGACGCTGCTCCTGGAGGTCGACCACCCGCGCTCGGGCGCCGCCCGTGCGGCGATCGCCCCCTTCGCGGAGCTGGAGCGCGCCCCCGAGCACGTGCACACCTACCGGCTGACACCGCTGGGCCTGTGGAACGCGCGCGCCGCCGGCCACGACGCCGAGCAGGTCGTGGACACGCTGCTGGAGTTCTCCCGCTACTCCGTCCCGCACGCGCTGCTGGTGGACGTGGCCGAGACGATGTCGCGCTACGGGCGCCTGCAGCTGGTGAACGACCCCGTGCACGGGCTGGTGCTGCACGCCCTGGACGCGGCGGTGCTGGAGGAGGTGCTGCGCTCGAAGAAGGCGGCACCCCTGTTCGGCGAGCGCCTGGCGCCCGACACGGTCGCGGTGCACCCCAGCGAGCGCGGCAACCTCAAGCAGGTGCTGCTGAAGCTGGGCTGGCCGGCGGAGGACCTCGCCGGCTACGTCGACGGCGAGGCGCACCCCATCGCGCTGACGGAGGACGGCTGGTCGCTGCGGCCGTACCAGTCCGAGGCCGTGGAGGGTTTCTGGCACGGCGGCTCGGGCGTCGTGGTGCTGCCCTGCGGGGCGGGCAAGACGATGGTGGGCGCCGGCGCGATGGCGCGGGCGAAGGCGACCACGCTGATCCTGGTGACGAACACCGTCTCGGCGCGGCAGTGGCGCGACGAGCTGCTCAAGCGCACCACCCTCACCGAGGACGAGATCGGCGAGTACTCCGGGGCGCGCAAGGAGATCCGCCCGGTGACGATCGCCACCTACCAGGTGGTGACGACGAAGCGGAAGGGCGTCTACCCGCACCTGGAGCTGTTCGACGCGCGCGACTGGGGCCTGATCGTCTACGACGAGGTGCACCTGCTGCCGGCGCCGATCTTCCGGATGACCGCGGACCTGCAGGCGCGCCGGCGCATCGGCCTGACGGCGACCCTGGTGCGCGAGGACGGCCGCGAGGGCGACGTCTTCTCCCTCATCGGCCCCAAGCGCTACGACGCGCCGTGGAAGGACATCGAGGCGCAGGGGTACATCGCCCCGGCGGACTGCGTGGAGGTGCGCGTGACGCTGCCGGAGGGTGAGCGCCTGGCGTACGCGACGGCGGAGGACGACGAGCGCTACCGGCTGTGCTCGACGTCGCCGGCGAAGTCGCGCGTGGTGGAGAAGCTGGTGGCCCAGCACGCCGGGGAGCCGACCCTGGTGATCGGGCAGTACATCGACCAGCTCGACGACCTCGCCGCGCGCCTGGACGCCCCGGTCATCAAGGGCGACACGTCGGTGAAGGAGCGCCAGCGGCTGTTCGAGGCGTTCCGCCACGGCGAGGTGACCACGCTGGTGGTCTCCAAGGTGGCGAACTTCTCCATCGACCTGCCGGAGGCGAAGGTCGCCATCCAGGTGTCGGGCTCGTTCGGCTCGCGCCAGGAGGAGGCGCAGCGCCTCGGTCGGGTGCTGCGCCCCAAGGGCGACCACGGCGCGGCGCGGTTCTACACGGTCGTCTCGCGCGACACGAAGGACCAGGACTTCGCCGCGCACCGGCAGCGGTTCCTGGCCGAGCAGGGGTACGCGTACCGGATCGTGGACGCCGACGACATCGACGGCGGGGTGCCGGACGCGGACGGGGTGCTGCCGGGCAGCTGAGGCCCGGGCCGCGGGGAGCCCGTGCGCTGCGGTAGGACGGACGGGTGCTCAGCGACGACCCCGCCCACGCCCTGCTGGTCGGACGGATGACCCAGGAGGGCGAGACGCCGCTCGCGGTGCTGCCGATCGGCTCCGGGCCCTTCGGGGGCCTGTCGGGGTCCGGGGTGCTCGCGGTGGGCGCCGTGCGGCTGTGGCTCGCCCAGCCCCGGCTGCTCGGCGGGCCGTCGGTCGCCTCGGTGCCGCTGACGAGCGTGGGGGTGGTGAGCGTGCGCGCGCAGCGCTCGCTGCTCGGTGCGGGCGGGGGCCTGCGCGTGGAGGTGGTCGTCGACGGGCGGGTGCTGCGGTTCGGCACCCGGGCGCAGCGGGCCGACGCCGAGGAGTTCGCGCGGGTCGTCTTCCGCCACCGTTGACAGACCGAGCGCTCGGTTTCACGCTGGGACGGTGACCGCCACCGGCGTTCCCACCGTCCTGCTCTTCCGGCTGCGCCACGACGGCGCCCTGCTGGAGGCGGAGGTGGAACCCGCCGGCCACCGGGCCCGGGTACGGCTGCGGCGCGACGGCGAGCTCGTCGGTGAGCGCACCGGTGCCGGCCGCGTGCGCGTGCCGCTGCCCGGCGCCGAGGGTGCCGCGGGTCCGGCCCGCACGGCGGTGCTCGTGCGGGTGCTGCCGCGCGGCGAACCGCTGGACGCGGTGCTGGAGGTGCCCGGGGTGCCGCGCCCGGCCCGCACCCCGTTCGAGCCGCCACCGGGCACGACCGCGGCGCGCTGGCACGCCTGGCAGCGGCGTCACCCGGCGCTGTGGGCCTCGCGGCACGTCCTGCTCGCCGCGGGCCGGGTCGCGCTCGGGCTCCTGGGGGTCCTGGTGCTCCTGCAACCGCTCGTGCGGTGGGTGCTGGCGTGGTTGCGCGAGCACCTGCCCGACCTGGACCTGCCGCGCATCTCCTGGCCCGACCTGGACCTGCCGCGCATCCCGTGGCCGGACTGGGACCTGCCCGGCATCCCCTGGCCGGACTGGGACCTGCCGGACCTGCACGCGCCGTGGTGGCTGGCGACGCTGATCGCGACGGCGAAGTTCTGGGTGCCGGTGCTGATCGCCCTGGTCGTCGCGGTGCGCGAGGTGCGGCGCCGGCGGGCCGGCGGGCGGGACACCGGCGGCGAGGCTCCGGGGGGTGCGGCGCCGACCGCGCAGCACCGGCAGGCGCGCGGACGGCAGGACGAGCACGGGCGGGACGACCACGAGGAGCCGGGTGCGCACCGTTGACCCCGAGCAGCACCGCAGGCGGCGTCACGAGATCGTCGAGGCCGCCGTGGGGCTGTTCGCCAGCAAGGGCTTCGAGGCCACGACCACCGCGGACATCTGCCGCGCGGCCGGCATCAGCACCGGCCGCCTCTTCCACTACTTCCCGTCCAAGCAGGCGGTCTTCCACGCGATCTTCGAGCTCGACCGCCGCGAGCAGGAGGAGGCGCTGGTGCGCGCCGTGGCGGACCCCGACCCGTGGCGGGGGCTGACCGCGGTGGTGGAGCGGATCGCGGCGGAGACCGCCCACCCGGTCGTGGCCGGGCTGTTCGTGGAGGTCGTCACGCAGGCGCACCGCGACCCGGTGGTCACCCGTCTCGTCGCCGAGGACGACCGGCGGGTCCTGGACGCGGTGGCGGCGCTCGTCGGCAGGCTCACCGCGTCCGGGCGCGCGGACCCCGGGATGCCGCCCGCGGAGGCGGCGCGGTGGGTCCTGACCCTGGCGGAGAGCTTCTACGGCCGCGGGTACCCCGAGCCGGGGCGCGACCGCGCCGCGGACCTGGTCACGGTGCTGGAGCTCGTCGCACGGGTCCTGCGCCTGGACGCCGCAGGAGCACCGGGCCGCTGAGGCTCCCCTCCACCGGCCGGCCCGGGAGCGCGGTGAGCGGGCCGGTCAGAGGCCGCTGACCCGCTGCAGCTGCACGTCGGTGGCCGGGCGGGCCCGGCCGCGCTGGCTCAGGGCCGCCAGCAGCAGGTCGGCCGGCTCGGCCGACGGGTCGGTGCGCGCCTGGATCCAGCCGCGCAGCCCGTCGGGGCGGTTGGTGATGACGCCGTCCACCCCGGCCTCGTCCAGCGCCCGCCACAGCACCGGCTCGTCGACCGTCCAGGTCCACACGGCCAGGCCCGCGGCGTGCAGCTCGGCGACGGCGGCCGGCCGGGCCACCACGGAGGCCACACCGGGGTTGCAGGCCACGACGCCGAGGTCGCGGCGCAGCGCGCGGCCCTGGGCGAGGGCGTCGGCGTCGGGCTCGTCCAGCAGCACGGCGCGGCGCACCTCGGGGGCGACCTCCTGCACGTGCGCCAGGGTGCCCGTGTCGAAGCTCTGCACGACGACCTGGTCGACGGCGCCGGCGCGGCGCACGTCCTGCAGCGCCGCGGCGACCTGCGCGGTGCTCCAGCGCCCCTTCAGCTCCAGCAGCAGCTGGGCGCCGGGGTGATCGGCCAGCAGGTCCAGCAGGTCCGCCAGCAGCGGCACCCGCTGGTCGCGGTAGGCCGGGGAGAACCACGACCCGGCGTCCAGGCGGGCCAGCTCGGCGGCGCGCAGGTCCGCCACGCGCCCGCGCCCGCCGGTGGTGGCGCTGACGTCGTCGTCGTGGATGAGGACGGCGGCCCCGTCGGCGGCGGGGTGCAGGTCCGTCTCGACCATGTCGGCCCCGCAGCGCAGGGCCGCCTCGAACGCGGCGAGGGTGTTCTCCGGGGCCACCGCTGAGTAGCCGCGGTGGGCGATGACGAGGGGCGGTGCGAGCGGTGCTGCGCTGGCCACGCCACCACTGTCGCCGGGCGCTGCGTCCAGGAGGTGGCTCCCGGGCGGATTCCGCGTGACGATCCCCCGACCGTTGTCCACCAGCACCCCTCGACCGCTCCCGGACGCCGGCGCGGTGGCGCCGGCGCGTTCCCGCAGGGTCCATCGGCACGGTGGCCCGCCCGCTGGAGGGCGGGCCACCGGGTCGGGTGACCGGGTCAGGCGCCGGCGCCGAGCAGTCCCCGGCGCCGCAGCAGCGGCTCGATCGCGGCGTCGCGGCCGCGGAAGTCGCGGTACGCCTGCATCGGGTCCACGGCCCCGCCGCGCGAGAGCAGGGTCCGGCGGAAGTGCTCGCCGTTCTCGCGCCGCAGCCCGCCGTTCTCGGCGAACCACTCCACGGCGTCCGCGTCGAGGACCTCGCTCCACACGTAGGAGTAGTACGCGGCGGCGTACCCGCCGCCGAACACGTGGTGGAAGTAGGTGCTGCGGTACCGCGGCGGCACGGCCTCCAGGGCGACACCCGCCCCGGCCAGCGCCTGCGCCTCGAACCGCTCGACGTCCTCGGGCACCGCACCGTCCAGGGCGCCGGCGGGCAGTCGGTGCCAGGCCAGGTCCAGCAGGGCCGCGGCCAGGTACTCCAGGGTGGCGAAGCCCTGCCCGTGCGAGCGCGCGGCGCGCAACCCCTCCACCGCCCCGGCGGGCAGCGGCTCACCGGTGACGTGGTGGCGCGCGTAGCGGTCCAGGACCTCCGGCTCGAAGCCCCAGAACTCGTTGACCTGGGAGGGGAACTCCACGAAGTCGCGCGGGACGTTCGTGCCGGAGAACCGGGGGTGGTGCACGTCGGAGAGCAGCCCGTGCAGGGTGTGGCCGAACTCGTGGAACAGGGTCTCGACCTCGTCCACGGTCAGCAGCGCCGGCTCCCCCGCCGCGGGCTCGGGCACGTTCAAGCAGTTCACGACGACCGGTGCGGTGCCCAGCAGCCGGGACTGGTCGCTGAAGGAGCTCATCCACGCCCCGCCCCGCTTGGAGGGGCGCGCGTACGGGTCGAACAGGTACAGCCCGAAGGGACCGTCGGCGTCGGCGACCTCGAACACCCGCACACCCGCGGAGTACACCGGCAGGTCCTCGCGCTCGGTGAAGGTCAGCCCGTACAGCGCCGAGGCGGTGGCGAACACGCCGTCCACCAGGACGCGCTCCAGCTCGAACCAGGGCCGCAGCTGCTCGGTGTCCACGCGGGAGCGCTGCCGCCGCGACCGGGCGGCGAAGTACGCCCAGTCCCACGCCCGCAGGGGCGGCTGCTCGCCGTCGGCGACGAGGAGCGCGGTGAGCTCGGCCTCCTCGGCGCGGGCGTTGGCGGCGGCGGCCGGGGCCAGCCGGCGCAGCATCCCCTCGGCGGCCGCCACGTCGCCGGCGGTCTCGTCGGCCACCACCCAGGAGGCGTGGTCGGCGAAGCCGAGCAGCTGCGCGCGCTCGGCGCGCAGCGCGGCGATCCGCTGCAGCAGGGCGCGGGTGTCGTGCTCGCCGCCGCGGCCGCCGCGGGACACCGAGGCGCGGTGCACGCGCTCGCGGGAGGCGCGTCGGTGCAGCTGCTCCAGCACCGGCTGGCCGGTGGGCAGCGACAGCGGCAGCAGGTGGCCGTCCAGGCCGCGGGCACGGGCGGCCTGCTCGGCGCGGGCGAGGTCGGCCGGCGCCAGCCCTTCCAGCTCCTCCGGCTCGGAGAAGCGCACGGCCAGCTCGTTGGTGTCGGCGAGCAGTTCCACGTCGAAGCGGGTCGTCAGCGCGGACAGCTCGGCGTTCAGCTCCCGCAGCCGCCCGGCCGCCGCCTCGTCCAGCAGGGCGCCGGAGCGGGCGGCGTCGGAGTGCAGCCGTTCCAGCAGGCGGCGCGCCTCGTCGTCCAGGTCCGCCGGCGGGTCCGCGCGCAGGGCCCGCACCCGCGCCAGCACGCGGGGGTCCAGGCGCACGGCGTCGTGGTGGGCGGCCAGCTGCGGGGCGTACTCCTCCTGCACCGCGCGCAGGGCGTCGTCGGCGTCGGTGCCCACGAGGTTGAAGAACACCGCCTCGGCGCGGGCCAGCGCCTGCCCCGCGGACTCCAGCGCGTCCAGGAACGCCGCGGCGGGCAGGTCGGCGGCCAGCAGCTCGTCCAGCTCGGCGCGGTGCGCGGCCATGCCCGCCTCGAACGCGGGGGCGAAGTGCTCGGTGCGGATGCGGTCGAACGGCGGCAGCCCGAACGGCAGGTCGCTGGGCGCGGCGAACGGGGTGTCCACGGGCAGGCCGTCGGCGGGGTCCATGGCGGGATCCTGCCGCAACACCCCGTAGCGCATCGAGGAAGGTGAGGCAAACCATGCTCGCGAGTGGTCATCCACGGTTCACCTGGGCGCCACGCCTGCGTGGCCTCATCCGCCGCACAGCATCCCTAGCGTCCACCGCGCACGACCGCCATCCGAGCGGTCGACGGCCGGGTGCCGCCCCGGCTGGACGCCCCGCCCGAGGAGAACCCCCCGTGACGACGGACGCCTGCCGCCCGACGCTGGACCTGCTGCCCTACGCCCCCGCCGGCCGGCGCAGCTCGATGACCTGCCACTACCGCTGCGCCACCTCGTGCGCGCAGCCGGTCCCCAACCCCACGGAGAACGCCTACTTCGGCGACGTCGTCCGCTCGGCCGTCTCCCGCCGCGGCGTGCTGGCCGGCCTGGTCGGCCTGGGTGTCGCCGGCGCCGCCGTGGCGCAGGCCCCGCGGGCCAGCGCCAGCGCCTTCGGCGACGACGTGAACCTGCTCGCCGACCCGTTCGACCCCGGTCACTCCGTGGAGTTCGAGGTCATCGCGCCCGTCCCGGCGGACGTGGACTCCTTCGACGTGCCGGCCGGCTGGACCTGGGCGCCGCTGATCTCCTGGGGCGACCCGATCCTGCCCGGCGCACCGGACTTCGACTTCGAGAACCAGACCGCCGAGGCCCAGCTGGGCCAGTTCGGCTACAACAACGACTACACCACCATCGTCCCGATGCAGGACCCGAACCGGGCCCTGCTGGTGTGCAACAACGAGTACACCAACGAGGAACTGATGTTCCGCGACTGGACCGGCGCGGAGAACGCCACGGACGAGCAGCTGCTCATCTCCCTGGCCGCGCACGGCATGTCCGTCGTGGAGCTGCGCCGCGCGGACGAGAACTCCCCCTGGGCGTACGTGCGCGGCTCGGAGTTCAACCGCCGCATCACGCCGATGACCCAGTTCGAGTTCACCGGCCCGGCCGCCGGCGCGAAGGCGCTGCGCACGAACGCCGACCCGTCCGGCCGCAAGCCGATCGGCACCTTCGGCAACTGCGCCGGCGGCACCACGCCGTGGGGCACGGTCCTGTCCGGCGAGGAGAACTTCAACGGCTACTTCTTCTCCGCCGAGGAGCCCGGCGGAGAGGGCCCGGGCGAGACCGACCGCTACGGCGTGGTCGGCAGCACCGGCCGCGGCTGGGAGCGCATCGAGGAGCGGTTCGGCTCCGTGGCCGAGCCCAACGAGCCCAACCGGTTCGGCTGGGTCGTCGAGGTGGACCCCTTCGACCCGACCTCCACCCCCCGCAAGCACACCGCGATGGGGCGCATGAAGCACGAGGGCGCCACCATCTCCATCGCCGCCGACGGCCGCGCGGTGTCCTACATGGGCGACGACGAGCGCTTCGAGTACCTGTACAAGTTCATCTCCAAGCGCAAGTACCGCGAGGGCGACCGCAAGCACAACATGCGGCTGCTGGAGGACGGCGACCTGTACGTCGCCGTCTTCGAGGGCGACGGCATCGAGGACGAGCGCTACGACGGCCGCGGCCGCTGGGTGCAGCTGACCCGCGACGGCCGCTCCCTCGTGCCGGGCATGTCGGTGGACGAGGTGCTGATCAACGCGCGCGCCGCCGGCGACGCCGTGGGCGCCACGAAGATGGACCGCCCCGAGGACGTCGAGCGCAACCCCGTCAACGGCCGCGTGTACCTGGCGTGCACGAACAACACCCAGCGCGGCACCCTGTACAAGCCTGCCGTCGACGAGGCGAACCCGCGCCCGATCAACAAGGACGGGCACGTCGTCGAGATCGTCGAGGCCCGCGACGACGCCGCGGCGACGGAGTTCTTCTGGAACCTCGTGCTCGTCTGCGGCGACCCGGAGGACCAGAGCACCTACTTCGGCGGTTTCGACCCCGCGCAGGTCTCCCCGATCTCCTGCCCCGACAACGTGGCGTTCGACAGCACCGGCAACCTGTGGATCTCCACGGACGGCAGCACGCTGGGCAGCAACGACGGCCTGTTCGAGGTCGTCGTGGACGGCCCGAACCGCGGCCAGGTGCGCCAGTTCGCGTCCGTGCCGGCCGGCGCGGAGGCCTGCGGCCCGGTCATCGCCGAGGACGGCCGCACCGTGTTCCTGGCGGTGCAGCACCCCGGTGAGATCGACACCGCGACCATCGACGCACCGGCGTCGACCTTCCCCTACGACGGCACGGGCCAGCCGCGCCCGTCGGTCTGCCAGATCTACCGCGCCTGATCGAGGCGGGACCGCCCGGGGGCGGTCGGGTGGGGCTCCGGCTCCCCCGGCCGCCCTCGGGCGTTCCAGGGGCGCGGCGCTCCCCAGGGGCCCGGCGCCTCAGGGGCCGGTGACGAGGGAGCGCAGCAGCCGGTCGAGTTCCGCGGCCGGGTCGGCGGTCAGCCCGCAGTGCACCGGCGAGGTCTGCACCACGGTGCTGCGCGGGGCCGTCAGCCAGCGGAAGCGGGCCCCGCGCGGCTCGGCCGCGGCGGCCCCGGCGGCGGCGTCGTCGGCGCACACCCGCTCCAGGGCGCCCAGGTGCCGGGCGACCGCCGCGGCGTCCACGCCCGGGGCCAGCGCCCGCAGCCGGGCGGCGTCCAGCGCGGTGCGGGCGGCCAGGTGCTCGCGCGCGCGGCACCACAGCACCACCCCGGCGTTGAGGAACTCCGCGCGCTCCACGCGCGGAACGACGCGCACGACGGCGTACTCGTAGACGTCCAGCCCCTCAGCCACGGCGCGCCCCCCGCTGCGCGGCGGCCAGCTCGGTCACCCAGGGCCTCGGCGGGGCCAGCCGCGCGGTGAACCAGTCCAGGTAGGCCGCGCGCACCTGCTCGGCGGAGGCGAACCCCGGCTCGTCGTGCAGCCACACCTCCGGCACGTCGTCGACCGCGGCGCGCAGCACGTCCGGCGTCAGGAGCGCCGCGCACGCCGCGTCGGCCTCCGTGACGTCCTCGGCGGCGCCCAGCAGCAGGTGGTCCTCGGCGTGCCGCAGCGGGCGGGAGGTGGAGGCCGCGGCGCGCGCCCAGTCGTGGTGGAAGTACAGCGCCGCACCGTGGTCGATGAGCCAGGGCCGATCGCCCCACCACAGGGCGTTGGGGTTGCGCCAGGAGCGGTCCACGTTGAGCACGAGGGCGTCGAACCACAGCACCCGCGCCGCCCAGCCGGCCTCGACCGGATCCACGGCCGGGTCGAAGGACAGCGCCCCGGGCAGGAAGTCCATCCCCAGGTTGGGCCCGGGCGAGCGCAGCAGCAGGTCCTGCACCTCCTCGTCCGGCTCGCCGCGCCCGATGACGGGGTCGACCTCGGCGACGACGAGCTCGGGCACCGCCAGGTCCAGGGCCGCGGCCAGTCGCGCGGCGAGGACCTCGGCGACCAGGACCCGCCGGCCCTGCCCTGCGCCGGAGAACTTCACGACGTAGGTGCCCAGGTCGTCGGCCTCGCACAGGCCCGGCATGCTGCCGCCCTCGCGCAGCGGCAGCACGTACCGGGTGGCGGTGACCGAGCGCAGCACGATCGCGAGTCTGCCAGGCGCGCGCCGGCCCAGCGCGTCCTCAGGTGCTTCCCAGGCGGCGGGGGCAGGATCGGGAGCGTGAGGAGCGCGAACACCCCGCCCGAGGCCCGGTTGCTGGTCGTGGACGACGAGCCCAGCATCCGCGAGCTGCTGGCCGCCAGCCTGCGGTTCGCGGGGTTCGAGGTGACGTCGGCGGCCGACGGCGCGCAGGCGCTGGAGCTGGCCGAGAAGGTGCGCCCGGACCTGGTGGTCCTGGACGTCATGCTGCCCGACCTGGACGGCTTCACCGTCACGCGCAAGCTGCGCGAGCGGGGCCGCGCGGTGCCGGTGCTGTTCCTGACCGCGCGCGACGACACCGCGGACAAGGTGGCGGGCCTGACCGTCGGCGGCGACGACTACGTGACCAAGCCGTTCAGCCTGGAGGAGGTCGTCGCGCGCATCCGCGCGGTGCTGCGCCGCACCGGCGGGCCCACCGGCCCCGACTCCGGCCGGCTGGTCTTCCACGACCTGGAGATGGACGAGGACTCCCACGAGGTGCGCCGGGCCGGCCGGCCCGTGGAGCTGTCCCCCACCGAGTTCAAGCTGCTGCGCTACCTGATGCTCAACCCGAACCGGGTGCTGTCCAAGGCGCAGATCCTCGACCACGTGTGGGACTACGACTTCAACGGCGAGGCGGGCATCGTGGAGTCCTACGTCTCCTACCTGCGCCGCAAGCTGGACACCGAGGGCCTGCAGCCGCTCATCCACACCCGGCGCGGCGTCGGCTACGTGCTGCGCGCCCCCTCGGACGCGACGTGAGCGGTGGGGCCGCCGCGGGCGGCGCGCCGGGGGCGCTGGGCCGCTGGCGCGAGCGGCTGCACGGGGCCGGGGAGCGGGTGCCGCTGCAGACGCGGCTGCTGCTGATCGCCGTGGCGCTGCTGCTGGTGGCGATGAGCGTCTTCGGCGGGGTGTCGCTGACGCTGCTGCGCGCGAACCTGGAGCGCCAGGTCGACGACGAGCTGCTCGGCCGCGGCCGTGGAGCCGTGGAGGCGTCCCTGGCGCAGCTGTCCCAGCGCGGTGGGGGGGCGGTGCCGTTCTCCACGTTCTACGTGCTGCTGGCCGACGCCGACGGCACCGGCTTCGCGGAGGTCTGCGCGCGGGACGCCGACGGCGAGTGCCTGGCCGAGCCGCGGCTGCCGGAGCTGACCGCCACCGAGGTGGCCGGGCACGACGGCGAGCCGTTCACGGTCACGGGCAGCGGCGACGGCGGCCAGTGGCGGGTGCTGACGTTCTCCGACGCCTCCGCGCAGGTCAACGTGGCCGTGGCGCTGCCGCTGGCGGGTGTGCAGGAGACGCTGGCGGAGTACCGGACGGTGGCGCTGCTGGCGGGCGCGTCGGTGCTGCTGCTGGGCACCGGCCTGGCCGCGGTGGCGATCCGCCGCTCCTTCCGGCCGCTGGACGACATCGAGCGCACGGCCTCGGCCATCGCGGCCGGCGACCTGTCCCGGCGCGTGCGGCGGGCACCGCCGGGCACGGAGGTCGGGCGGCTGGCGGGTGCGCTGAACGCGATGCTCGCGCAGATCGAGGGCTCCTTCCGCGCCCAGCAGCGCTCGGAGGAGCAGATGCGCCGGTTCGTCGCCGACGCCAGCCACGAGCTGCGCACCCCGCTGGCCGCGATCCGCGGGTTCGCCGAGCTGTACCGGCAGGGCGCCGTGCGCGAGCCGCAGGACGTGGCGCACGTCATGGGCCGCATCGAGGGCGAGTCCACGCGCCTGGGCCGGCTGGTGGAGGACCTGCTGGCCCTGGCCCGCCTGGACGAGGCGCAGCGGCGGCGCGGCCGGCAGCGCGAGCCGGTGGACCTGGTCGTGGTGGCCTCCGACGCGGTGCACGACGCCAGGGCGCTGGCCCCGGACCGGGCGGTGCGGCTGGTGGGGGTGCGCGAGGGCACCGGGCCGTCCTCGGCGGTCGTGCTGGCCGACGAGGCGGGCCTGCGGCAGGTCGTGACGAACCTGCTGGCCAACGCCCTGCACCACACCCCCGCCGGCACGCCCGTGGAGGTCGCCGTGGGCCCGGTGGCGGGCCCGTCGGGGCCGGAGTCGGTGCTGGAGGTCCGCGACCACGGGCCCGGTCTGGCGCCGGAGCAGGCCGAGAAGGTGTTCGAGCGGTTCTACCGCGTCGACGCCTCCCGCCGCCGCGGCACGGGCGGCGGCTCGGGGCTGGGGCTGGCCATCGTGGCGAGCATCGTGGGCGGCCACGACGGCACGGTGGCCGTGACCCCCACCCCCGGCGGCGGGGCGACGTTCCGGGTGCGCTTCCGCGCCGCACCGGCGCAGCCGGCCGGCGCGGACGACGCACCGGCCCGGATTCACAGCTGACGTCCAGCCGTTTCCAGGAGCGCCTGCAGGGGCGGGGCCGTAGATGGAGGGGTACGAGGGGCTCCCGCCCCGAACGGAACCCCAGCACCGCACACCAGAGGTGAACGAGATGGACCGCCCCGACGACCAGCACAGCACCGCCGGCAGCGACGCGTCGTCCGGCGGCTCCGCGCTCACCGGCCTGCTCACCGGCGCGCCCGCCCGGGCCCGCGGGCACGGCACCGGGCAGGACGGGCAGCCGGACGGCCCTTCGGCGAGCTACCCGACGCAACCGCTGCACGGCGGGTACGGCCAGCAGGGCGGTTATGTCCAGCACGGCGGTTACGTCCAGCAGTACGACCCGTGGGCCACGCCCGGCGGCCCCACGCCCCCCGGCGACGGCTCCGGCGGCGGTGGCGGCGGTGGTGGCGGTGGCCGCGGCCCGCGGCGGCGCCCGGGGTGGACGGGTGTGGCGGGTGTGGCGATCGCCGGTGCGGTCGCGGCCAGCGCCCTGACCGCCGGTCTGCTCGGCGCCTTCGGCCAGGACGCGGGCACGACGAGCACCGCGTCCTCCTCCGGCGCCACCCGCACGATCCAGGGCGTCAGCGAGACGACGGTGAACTGGCAGGCCGTGGTGGACACCGTCTCCCCCAGCGTGGTCGCGGTGGGCGTCACGTCCTCCACCTCCTCCGGGGAGGGCTCGGGGATCGTCTACGACGACGCGGGCCACGTCGTGACGAACGACCACGTCGTCAGCGGCGCCGGGACGAACGCCCGGATCGTCGTGACGCTCAGCGACGGGCGCCAGTACGGGGCCACGGTCGTGGGCACCGACCCGGCCACCGACCTGGCCGTCCTGCAGCTGCAGGACCCGCCCGCCGACCTGCAGCCGGCGACGTTCGCGGACTCCGACGAGGTCGTGCCGGGCCAGGCCGTCATGGCGCTGGGCAACCCGCTGGGCCTGGCCGGCAGCGCCACGACCGGCATCGTCTCGGCGGTGGACCGCCCGGTGCTGACGACCGCCGAGACCACCACCGAGCAGAGCCCCTTCGGCGGCCCCTACGGCCAGCAGCAGACCGCGGAGACGGTGGCGACCAACGCCATCCAGACCGACGCGGCGATCAACCCGGGCAACTCCGGCGGTGCGCTGCTGGACTCCAGCGGCCGCGTCATCGGCGTGAACTCCTCGATCGCGTCGCTGAGCTCGTCGTCGTCCTCGCAGACCGGCAGCATCGGCCTGGGCTTCGCGATCCCGTCGAACGAGGTGGCGATGATCGCCGACCAGCTGGTGGCCGACGGCACCGCCGAGCACGCCTGGCTGGGCGTGAGCCTGACCCAGGACGACCCGACGGTGACCGCCGGCGACGTCACGCGCACCGGCGCCCAGATCGCCGCGGTGACCGAGGGCACCCCCGCCGCGGAGGCGGGCGTGCGGGCCGGGGACGTCATCACGGCGGTGGACGACCAGCAGACCGCCGGGTACGAGGCGCTGACGGCGGCGATCCGCGAGAAGGCGGTCGGCAGCGAGGTGCAGGTGACCGTCGTGCGCGACGGGCAGGAGGAGACGCTGACGGCGACCCTCACCGCCCGCCCCGAGAGCTGATCGGGAGCGCTCCCGCGCGAGGGCTCGGCCGCACCCGCGGCCGGGCCCTCGCGCGTGCGGGCCCTGCCTGCGGGCGGGTCAGCGCTGCAGGTGCTCGCGCGCCAGCGGCCACCACCAGGCGGTGGTCACGGCGGGGTCGTCCAGCGGCACCGCGGCGCGCTCCTGCGCACCGGCTGCGGGCACCTCGCCGGGCGCGGGCAGCCACACGCCGTCGTGGCGCACCCGGGTGCGCCCGTCCTCGCGCCACCAGGTGCGGCGGAACCCCAGGGCGGTGCGGACGGGGGCGTGCCCGGTGCCGCCGGGGGCGGCGAGCGGCAGCCGGCCGCCGTCCAGCAGGACCCGGCCGGGGGTGACGTCACCGGGGACGTCCCCGGCGACGTCCCCGGTGACGACGAGCAGGTGGCGGCTGCCGTGCGGGGCGGGGACCCGGGCGGCGCGCACGACGTCGACGCGCACCCCGGCGAGGGAGCCGGTGCCGGTCCCCGTGCCGACCACCTTCTCGCCGCGGCGCTTGGAGGTGCGCAGCCCGGCGGCGCACAGCCTGCGCAGCAGCTCGCGGGTGGTGACCGGTTCGGCACCGCGGGCGACGGCGCGCCCGACCAGCTCGGCGGGCACGTCGTAGTGGTCACCCTCGAAGGAGCGGCGCGGCAGGCCGAGGTCGGCGGCGAAGGCGTGCAGCTCCTCCAGGGAGCGGTCGCTGGCGAGGTGGGCCCACCAGCGCCCGTGCGCGGGGTGGTCCGGCGCGTCGACGAGCACGCTCACCGCGCTGCGCTCCCGGCCCGGGGGTCGCACCGCGGGAGGCACCGGCACCCGGCGCGGGGTCGGCGCGCTGCTGGTGTGGACGACGTGGGCACCGGGGTCCTCGTGCCGCCTAGCGTCGGCCTCCCGGCGGGGAGGGACGGCTCTCCCCCACGCGGCGCGGGTGGTGCCCCGCGCGTCAGGAGGATCCCATGAGCAGGTTCGAGGTCGACAGCGCGCGCGTGGAGCAGGCGAGCGCGGCGGTCTCCGCGTCGGCGGCCAACCTGGCGAGCGAGGTGGACGGGATGATGCGGCACCTGCTGGACCTGGAGTCGTGCTGGAAGGGTCAGGCGGCCGCGGGCTTCCAGGCGCTGAGCGCGCAGTGGCGCGGCACCCAGGACCGGGTGCGCACCTCGCTGGAGGAGATCCAGCGGGCGCTGGCGCAGGCGGGCCGTCAGTACGCGGACGTGGAGAGCGCCAACGCGCGGATGTTCGCGGGCTGAGCGCCCGCCGCGCACGGCAGGAGGGGCCGGACGCCGCTCGGGTGGCGGTCCGGCCCCTCCTGGGTGATCATCAGGCGGCGCGGTGCATCGGCACCGGGCGCGACGTCGCGCTCGGCACGTTCCACCTCATCTCCAGGTGCGCGCGCCCCTTCGCGTCGCGCACGGTCACCCACTGGGCCTGCGGGCCGCGGGGAGCTCCCACCTTCTTGGCCTGGATGTCGTTCATGTGGCACCTCCCGTTCATCTGTCGTTCACCTAGAACGTACGCCGTTCATCGGCCGAAATCCAGTCAAGATCGAGTCAGAAGCGCGTCGATCAACGAATCGTGACGCTTCCGTTACCAGCGGTCACTGACGGGGAGGTGATGCGGCAGCCCCCCAAGACCCGCCGCATAGGGTGGTAGCCGTGACGAGCGTCGACCTGGGCCTGCCCTCCCTGCGCCCCGCGGGGCGAGGGAGCATCGATGCCACGGACGAACGCTTCCGCAGCGGGCCGCTGAGCGACCGGCACGGGCGCACCGCGCGCGACCTGCGCGTCTCGCTGACCGACCGCTGCAACCTGCGCTGCCACTACTGCATGCCTCCCGAGGGCCTGCCGTGGCTGGAGCGCTCCGCGGTGCTCGAGGACGCCGAGGTCGTCCGGCTGGTCACCCTGGCCGTGCACGAGCTCGGCGTGCGCGAGGTCCGCTTCACCGGCGGTGAGCCCCTGCTGCGCCGCGGCCTGGAGGACGTCGTGGCCGCCAGCGCCGCGCTGCGCACGCCCGAGGGTGAGCGCGTGCGCACGTCCCTGACCACCAACGGCATCGGGCTGGCCCGGCGGGCCGCCGCGCTCGCCACCGCCGGCCTGGACCGGGTGAACGTCTCCCTGGACACCCTGGACCCCGCCCGCTTCGCCGCCATCACCCGCCGCGACCGCCACGCCGACGTGCTGGCCGGTGCGCGGGCCGCCGCCGACGCCGGCCTGCGGCCGGTGAAGGTGAACGCGGTGCTGCTGCGCGGCACCAACGACGACGAGGCCCCCGCCCTGCTGCGCTGGGCGCTGCGCGAGGGCTACCGGCTGCGGTTCATCGAGCAGATGCCCCTGGACCCGCACGGCACCTGGCAGCGCAGCGACATGGTGACCGCCGACGAGATCCTCACCGCCCTGCGGGCGGAGTTCGAGCTGACCGCCCGCCCCGACACCGCCCGCGGCTCCGCCCCCGCCCAGACCTGGGACGTCACCGACCGCGACGGGCGCACCGGGGACGTCGGCGTCATCGCCTCGGTGACCCGCCCGTTCTGCGGCGACTGCGACCGCACCCGGCTCACCGCCGACGGCCAGGTGCGCACCTGCCTGTTCTCCACCACCGAGACCGACCTGCGCGACGCCATGCGCGCCGGCGCGAGCGACGCCGAGCTCGCCGCGACCTGGCGGGCGGCGATGTGGGGCAAGCTGCCCGGCCACGACATCGACGACCCCGCCTTCCTGCACCCCACCCGGCCCATGAGCTCGATCGGAGGCTGAGCGTGACGAGCACCGCCCAGGACCAGCACCCGGCCGCCGCGCAGCGCGTCGGCGTGCGCTACTTCGCCGGCGCCGCCGCGGCCGCCGGCGTGGAGGAGGAGCACCTCGACCTGCCCGCCGGCGCCACCGTCGGCGACCTCGTCGCCGTGCTCGGCGCCTCCCGCGGCGCCGACCTGACCCGCGTGCTGGCCGCGTGCTCCTTCCTGCTGGACGGCGTGGCCGCCGACCGCTCCGACCGGCTGCCCACCGGCGCGGTCGTCGACGTCCTGCCGCCCTTCGCCGGCGGCTGAGCGGCGTGGCGCCCGACGAGGTCGCCGCTCGCAGCGAGCGCCGCCGCGCTCTGCGGACGTGGCTGCTCGCCGAGAGCGCGTACACCGGCGGCCACCTGGCCGACGAGGTCCTGACGTTCGTGCAGGACGCCGCCGCCGACGTCCTCGGGGCGCAGGGCGTGCTCGCCGTCGGTGAGCACCTTGGCGCCACCGGCGCCGTGGGCCCCGAAGCGCTGGCCGCGCTCACCAGCGACCACACGCGCGTGGACGAGCTCCTCGACGTGGCGGCGCACGCCTGGCGCCCCGGCTCCGGCGCCCCGCGCCCCGTCGAGGACGGGCCGCTGCGGTGGTCCGCCACCGCGCCGGACGGGGCGCGCCCCGCCCCGCCGGCGCCGGCCGGTCCGGTCGGGCCCCCGGCCCAGCTGGTGGTGCTGGCGGCGTGGACCGGCGACGGGGTCTGGGACGGCCCCGGCGCCCCGGCCCGCGCACGGCCGGTCGACGTCGCCGCCCTGGGTGCGAGCGCCGCCCTCGCTGCTGCGCTCGCGCAGTGGAACGCGCTGCTCGGCGGCCCCGACGGCCCCGAGCGGGGCTGGGCCGACCCCGCCGCGCGGGCCGCGTGGGGCGCCCGCGGCTGGGAGCTGGCCCGGCGCCTGCACCGCGAGGTCCCGCACCTGCCGGTGACCTACCACGCCGAGGGGCCGATGGCCGTGGAGCCCGACGCGCCCACCTGACGCGGGGGCTCAGGCCGCGAACGGCGCCGGGTCGAAGGTGCCGTTGCGCTCGCGGAACGCCGTGGCGGTGTCCGGCCACAGCAGCGTCAGCCGGCCGCTGCGCGGGTCCACGTACCAGTTCGAGCAGCCGCCGCGCAGCCACACCGTGCCCGCCGCCCGCTCGTCCAGCGCACGGGTGTAGCGCCGCTGCGCCTCGGCGGTGACCTCCAGCGGCCCGCCCGTGCGGGCCAGGTGGTCCAGGGCGCCCAGCAGGTACCCCAGCTGGCTCTCGATGACGTGCACGGCGGAGTTGTGCCCCAGCGCGGCGTTCGGGCCGTCCAGCACGAACATGTTCGGGAAGCCGTGCACCACGGTGGAGGCGTGCGAGACCATCCCGCCCGCCCACGCCTGCGCCAGGGTGCCGGTGCGGCCGGTGACGAGCTGCGCGTACGGCTGGGCGGTGGTGGTGAAACCCGTCGCCAGCACCAGGGCGTCCAGCTCGGTGCGGGTGCCGTCGGCCGCCACCGCCGTGCGGCCCTCCAGCCGCTGCAGCGCCGAGGGCACCCACCGCACCCCCGGGCGCTGCAGCGCGGGGTAGAAGTCGTCCGAGAGCAGCACCCGCTTGCAGCCGACCTCGTAGTCCGGCGTCAGCGCCGCGCGCAGCGCCGGGTCGCCCACCTGGGCGGCCAGGTGCTCCAGGGCGCGCGCCCGCAGCTGCGCCAGCTGCTCCGGGTCCCGGTGGCGGGCGGCGATGCCGGTCTCCATGCGCGCGAACACCTCCTCGCGCAGGCGCCGCGCGGCTCCCGGGTCGGCGGCGAAGGCGGCGCGCTCGGCCGGCGAGTAGGGCCGGTCCTCGCGCGGGACCACCCAGGGGGCGCTGCGCGCGAACACCGTCAGGTGCGCGGCGCGCCGGGCCAGCTCGGGGACGATCTGCACGGCGCTGGCACCGGAGCCCACCACGCCGACGCGCGCGCCGTCCCAGCCGGCGTCCTCGCGCCAGCGCGCCGAGTGCACCACCGGGCCGTCGAAGGAGCTCAGCCCCTCCACCCGCGGCGGGCGCGGCTCGGTGAGCCGGCCGGCGGCCAGGACCAGCACGCGCGCGCGCAGGCGCCCGGCGCTCGTGACGACGTCCCAGCGCTGGGCGCCGGCGTCCCAGCGCGCCGAGCGCACCGGCGTGCGCAGCCGCACCCGGTCGGCGACCTCGGCGGCCACGTCCCGCAGGTACCGGTGGATCTCCGCGCCGGGGGCGAAGACCCGCGACCAGGACGGGTGGGGGGCGAAGGAGAAGGAGTACAGGTGGGCGGGCACGTCGCACGCCACCCCGGGGTAGGTGTTGTCGCGCCAGGTGCCGCCGACGTCGCCGGCGCGCTCGAGGACGACGAAGGACTCCCGGCCCCGGCGCGCCAGGAGCACCGCCGCACCGATGCCGGCGAAGCCCGCGCCCACGACGGCGACGTCCACCTCCTCGACGCGCGCTCCAGCGCCGCTCACGCCACCGCTCACGCCGGGACGGCGGCCGGCTCCGGCGGACCGGCGGGGTCGCCGTAGCGGGTGGTGCGCCGGCGCACCCCGCGCCCCAGGGACGCGGCCAGGCGCTGCACGTCGGCGCGGGTCAGCGTCAGCCCCTGCTCCTGCCCGGCCGCCGGGTCCAGCTCGCCGTCCAGGAGCAGCCCGCCGAGGTCGTCCGCTCCCCCGGCGAGCAGCTGCACCACCAGGTCCTCGCCCAGCTTCGGCCAGGGCGCCTGCACGTGCTCGATCCGCCCGGCCAGCAGCAGCCGCGCCACCGCCGTCACGGCCCGCACCTCCCGCGCGTCCGGTCCGGGCCGGCACCCCGCCGGCAGCGCGGCGCCCGGCGGCGGCACGAACGGCATGGGGATGAACTCGGTGAACCCGCCGGTGCGCTCGGCGATCGAGGCCAGCAGCCGCAGGTGCGCCACCTGCTGGGCCGGGGTCTCCACGTGCCCGTGGACCATCGTGGCCGTGGACGTCAGGCCCACCTCGTGCGCGGTGGTGATCAGCTCCACCCAGCGGGCCACCGGCAGGTCGGGGCGGCCGGCCAGGCGGGCGCGCACGCCGTCGTCGAGGATGCGCGCGGCGGTGCCGGGCACCGAGCCCAGACCCGCCTCGCGCGCGGCCAGGAGGAACTCGCGCGGGCTGCTGCCGCGCCGCTCGGCGGCGTCGGCGACCTCCGCGGGCCGGAAGGCGTGCAAGTGGATCCCCGGGGCACCGGCGGCGACGTCGCGCACCAGGTCCAGGTAGCCGTCGGCGGGGGCCCCCGGCGGCAGCGGCCCCTGCGCGCACACCTCGGTGGCGCCCAGGCGCTGCGCCTCGGCGGCCAGCTCGCGCACCCGGGCCCGCGCCGCGGGAGTGCCTGCGCCCACCCGCTCGGTGTCCAGGTTGCGGTTGACGACGTAGGTGACGTCGTGGCCGGCACGCTGGGCGCGCACGGCGTCGGCGATCGCGCACAGCTCCTCCAGCGCGGGGCCGTCGGCGCCGAGCAGGGCCGCGGCGTGCGCGTCGCTCAGGCGGGCGGGGTCGGCGGCGGCGGTGCGCAGCGCGGCGCTGAGGTCGGCGGTGGGCACGCGGCGAGGCTAACCCGGCGCGCCCGCACCGGCGCCGCGGGCCGTCAGGGGCAGTCGACCCACTCGGAGGTGCCGTCGGTGAAGCGCTGGTGCTTCCACACCGGCAGTTGCGCCTTGACCTCGTCGACCAGGCGCGCGCAGGCGGTGAACGCCTCGGCGCGGTGCGCGGCGGAGACCGCCACGGCCAGCGCGACGTCGCCGACCGCCAGGTCGCCCAGGCGGTGGCTGACGGCCACGGCGTCCACGTCGGTGGCGGCGGCCACCTGCGCGACGACCCGGGCCAGCACGTCCCCGGCGCTGGGGTGGCCCACGTAGCGCAGGTCCCCCACCCCGCGGCCGCCGTCGTGGTCGCGCACGACCCCGGCGAAGGTCACCACGGCGCCGGCGGCGTCGGCCGCGACCAGGGCGGCGTGCTCAGCGACGTCCAGGGCGTCGGCGGTGACCACCGCCCGGACCACCCGGCGGGCGGGCGCGTCGAGGCGGGAGGTGTCGGGTGCGGTCGCCACGGGGTCAGCGTAGGGGCGGGGGCCCGGGCGCGCCGCGGTGCGCCGTGGGGGAGACTCCCCGCGTGGTGGACTCCGGGACCTGGCGGGTCGTCGTGCCCGTCAAGGGCGGCGGTGCCGCCAAGACGCGGCTGGCCCTGCCGCCCGGCCCGCGCCTGGCCCTGGCCACGGCGATGGCGCTGGACTGCCTGGAGGCCGCGCTGCGCTGCGCCGCGGTGGCCCGGGTGGTGTGCGTCAGCGACGACCCGCGGGTGCGCGCCGCCGCCGCCGGCCTGGGCGCGCAGGTCCTGCCCGCCGGCGGCCCGGGCCTGGCCCGGGCCGTGGACGCCGGGCTGGCGGTGCTGGCCCCGGGCCCGACGGCCGTGCTCGTCGCCGACCTGCCCGCCCTGCGCCCGCAGGACCTCGGCGCCGCCCTGGACGCCGCCGCGGCGCACCCCGGCACCGTGCTGGTGACCGACGCCGACGGCGACGGCAGCGTCCTGGTGGCCCGCCGCGACGGCCCGCCGCCGCACCGCTTCGGCGCCGCCTCGGCCGCCGCGCACCGCGCCGCCGGGGCGCACCCGCTGTCCCCGCCGCTGGCGAGCCTGCGCCGCGACGTGGACACCCTGGAAGCGCTGCGCGAGGCCACCGCCCTGGGCGTGGGGCCGCGCACGGCGGCGGCGCTGCGGGGCGCCGCGCTCCCCGTGACCCCCTGCGCCTCCTGACCGCCCACCCCGGCCCCTCGATCCCCGGAGGACCCCCCGTGACCAGCACGCCGCTGCCCGCGCCGCACCGCCGCGCACCCGCCCCGCCGCCCACCGCACCGCCCGACCCGTCGCCCGCGCCGGAGCCGCGGCGGGTCCGCTCCGCCCTGGCGGCCGCCCGTGCCGGGGAGCTGGGTGCCCAGGACGCGGAGGTGCTGCTGCACGCGCGCGGCGCGGACCTGGCCGCGCTGTGCGGGCTCGCCGGGCCCGTCCGCGACGAGGCGATGGCCCGCGCCGGGCGGGCCGGGGTGGTGACCTACTCGCGCAAGGTGTTCGTGCCGGTGACGCGGCTGTGCCGCGACCGCTGCCACTACTGCACGTTCGCGACCGTGCCGGGCCGGGTGCCGTCCGCGTACCTGGAGGAGGAGCAGGTGCTGGCGATCGCCCGCTCCGGGGCCGCCGCGGGCTGCAAGGAGGCGCTGTTCACGCTGGGCGACGCCCCGGAGGACCGCTGGGGTGCCGCCCGCCGGTGGCTGGACGAGCGGGGTTTCGCCACCACCCTGGAGTACGTGCAGCACCTGGCGCGCCGGGTGCTGGACGAGACGGGGCTGCTGCCGCACCTGAACCCCGGGGTCATGACGTTCGAGGCGCTGCGCTCCTCGCGAGCGGTGGCCCCGTCGATGGGGATGATGCTGGAGACCACCGCGACGCGGCTGTGGAGCGAACCCGGCGAGGTCCACTTCGGCTCCCCCGACAAGGACCCCGCGCTGCGGCTGCGGGTGCTGCACGACGCCGGGCGCGCCCGGGTGCCGTTCACCACGGGGATCCTCGTGGGGATCGGCGAGACACCGGCCGAGCGGGTGGACTCGCTGCTGGCGATCCGCGACGTCGCCGCCGAGCACGACGGCGTGCAGGAGGTCATCGTGCAGAACTTCCGGGCCAAGGACGACACGGCGATGCGCGGTGCCGACGACCTCGGCCACGAGGAGTACCTGGCGGCGATCGCCGTGGCGCGGCTGCTGCTGGGGCCGGCGGTGTCGCTGCAGGCGCCCCCGAACCTGTCCGACCCCGGTCAGCGCGAGGAGCTGCTCGCCGCGGGGGTGGACGACTGGGGCGGGGTCTCCCCCCTGACGCCGGACCACGTGAACCCCGAGCGCCCGTGGCCGCAGCTGGACGACCTGGCGGCCACCACGCGCGGCGCGGGGTTCCGCCTCGCGGAGCGCCTGACGGCCCACCCCCGTTTCGTGCTGGACGCGCTGGGCGGCAGCGGCGAGTGGGTCGACGCGGCGCTGCACGCGCCGCTGGCCGCGCTGGCGGACCCGGCCACGGGCCTGGCGCGCGAGGCGGCCCTGCCGGTGGGGCGGGTGGCGTCGTGAGCACCGAGCCCGCTCCCCCGTCCGACGCCGAGGTGCGCATGGCGCGCTTCGCGGCGACGCAGCTCGGGCGCGAGGCGACGCCGGAGTTCTCGGAGTTCTCCGACAGCTCCGGGCGCCGCTGGCTGGACGTGCTGACCGTGCGCGAGGCGCCGCGCCCCGGGCACGTGTCGGTGTCCACGCTGTCGTTGCACCGCTGGGTGAACCTGGTGGGTTCCGGTGCGGACCGGCACGACGAGCGGGTGGAGCTGGTGACGGTGCTGGCCGGGGTGGACGCCGACGACGCCGCGGCCCTGCTGGTGGCCAGCGCGTTCACGGCGGTGGCCGAGGCGTGGCCGGTGCGGGCGGGCGCGGTGTTCCCCGGTGTGGTGGGGGAACTGCTCGGCACGGGTGCGGAGCACCTGCTGCTGACCGCGCCCGGGCTGTTCCCGCGGCTGGCGCGCTACCGGCTCGACGAGGCGGTGCAGGTGCGCTGGCTGCAGGCGGTGCCGATCCACGAGGTGGAGCGGGAGTTCCTGGACGGCCACGGCCTGGACGCGCTGGAGGACCGGTTCGCCGCCGCGGAGATCGCGGTCGCCGACCCGGCCCGCCCGCCCGTGCCGCTGGGCTGAGGGGCACTGGCGTCGGGGACGCCGGGCCTGGAACCCCGTGCGGCTGTCACAGCCTTGCGTCAGAGTGCCCGGGTGAGCACTCGGCACCACAGCCACGGTTCATCGCCGCCGGAACCCGACCGGTTGCCCGCTGACGACAGCCGGAAGCAGTACGCCCGGCTCGTCGGGGAACCGTCGACGGTGCTGTGCGTCTGGAACGACGACGACTGGGCGCTGATGAGGTCCGTTCCGCGCCCACCTCTCCAGTGCTTCCACGTGGGGTGCGGGGTCCGCCTGGAGAGCGTGCGTCGCTCCAGCGGGTTGCGCTTCCTCAGGTGCGCTCGGGGCGGGCAGGACTGCGGTCACGTGAGGGCAGGGGCTAGGGCGGTCCTCGAACCAGGTGACGCACCGACTGGTGCAGTGCGCACGAGCGTCGGTGGCGGTGGCCCGATGTCCGTGGAGCACCGCTGGCTGCAAGAGCGGCTGCGCAGGGTGTGCGAGGACCTCGGGTACGAGGCGCACTTGGAGGACTCCGCCACGCACGCCGACGTCTACCTGCCCAGCGCCCGCTTCGCCCTGGAGGTGCAACGCTGGCCCACCGACGTTCCCGCGCGCACTGCAGCACGGGAGGCCCTGGGGGCGGAAGTCGTGTGGTTCTTCACCGACGTCGCCTCTGGGCGCACCGTGCACGAGGCCGTGCGTGAGCACCGGGCCGTCCGCCTGTCGGTGGCACCCGAGGGCGACCGGTACTGCACGATGCCGGTGCTGCCGTGGGAGGAACCAGACCTGCCGAGTCCGCAGGAGGTGCGTCTGGCCCGGTCAGAGGCCCGGCGCAGCGCTCGTCTGTACGTCCACGGCAACGTCCTGGTGCGCAAGGACGACGGCCGGCTGACCGCCAGATCGTGGTACCGCCCGGACGGCGGCGGCTGGTGCGAGCGCCCGATGCGGCTCAGCGCACGGACGTTCCTCGACGAGGTTCTGGGGGGAAAGCGCACGTGGGTCCCGGCGGGGACCAGAGGGCTGCCACGTGGCTTGGACGGTGGCGCGTGGATCCGCCGGGAGGACCTGCCGGCGGCCACAGGCACCAGCCCGTCCACGAGCCGGAACCGGTGGCACCCTCCTCAGCCGACTGCCCCTGCGCACGGTCTGGACGGACCGCCGCCGACGCTGTCGGCAGAGCCGGCGAGCCCACTGGTGGAGCTCACCACCCCGCCGGCACAGGTGGACGCACCCGTGGCGAACCCTCGGGGACGAACCTCCGAGCCGGTCACCCCGTCCACCCCGGTGCTGCAGGTGGACGTTCGAGAGGGTCCACGCCCGCAAGGCGTGCTGCGCCGCGTCCTCGGCGTCCTCCGCGTGTTCCAGCGTCGAGACTGACGCTCCCGGGCAGGGGTGAACGCTCAGCCGGTCAGGCCGATCCGGTCGGTGAAGGCGTTGGCGAACTTCCCCGCCGGGTCGTGGCGGGCCACCAGCGCACGGGCGTCGGCGAAGCGCGGGTACAGCCCCGCCAGGGTCGCCGCGCCCGCGGTGAACAGCTTGCCCCAGTGCGGGCGGGCGCCCAGCGGCAGCAGGGCGTCCTCGACGCTCTCCAGTGCCGCCAGCACCTCCGGCTGGCGCTGCTTGAAGGTGAAGTGGAACGCCACCGCGTCGCGCTGGTACGACGAGGACAGCCACAGGTCGTCGGCGGCGACGGTGCGCACCTCGCACATGTGCAGCAGCGGGGCGATCGACGGGCCCAGGCGGCGCAGCTCCGCGACGGCGGTGAGGACGTGGGCGCGCTCCACGAGGTACTCCGCCTGCAGCTCCTCGCCGTTGCTGGGCTGGAAGCTGAACCGGAAGTGCGGCAGCCGCTCGTGCCAGGGCCCGGGCACGCCGAGCTGCTCGGTGGCGTTGAGCACGTCCACCTCCGGCAGCGGGTGCAGCGGCTCGTTCGCCCGGTGCGCGCCGAACAGCTCCGCCGGGGCGTCCGCGGAGTCGGCCAGGCGCGTCTTCAGCCACACCTGCGCGGTGTCCTCGCCGACCCAGGTGGTGTAGACGCTGACGCTGTGCGCGGCGGAGGTGACGGCGTCGAAGTTGCGCGTGAACGCGTCGAAGGACAACCCGGAGTAGACGTCCTGGCGCACCTCGTAGGTGGGCACGACGTCCAGTTCCAGCGCGGTGACGACGCCGAGGGCGCCGAGGGCCACGACGCTGCCGGCGAACTCCGCGTCCCCGCGCTCGGTGCGGCGCCGCTCGCCGTCGGCGCCGACGAGTTCCAGCGCCCGCACGTCGGCGGCGAGGTTCTGCGTGCGGTCGCCGGAGCCGTGCGTGGCGGTGGCGACGGCACCGCCGACGCTGATGTGCGGCAGCGAGGCCATGGTGCGCAGGGCCCACCCGGCGTCGTGCAGGCGCTGCGCGAGCACGCCGTAGCTGGTGCCCGCGCTGACGCGCACGCTGCCCGCGGCGGCGTCGACGTGCACCTCGGTGGGCAGCGCCTGGAGGGTGACCAGGTCGCCCGGGGAGTCGGCGACGTCGTTGAAGCAGTGCCGGGTGCCCAGTGCGCGCAGCCGCCCGGTGCGCACGACGAGCTCCTGCAGCTCCTCGACGCTGCGGGGCCGGTGCAGGCGGGCGGCGGTGTAGCGGTGGTTCCTCGCCCAGTTCAGGCCGGGTTCGCCGGTGCCGGTGGACGACGTCGTCGCGGTGCTCACCCGCGCACGGTAATCGATGCACACGGGGGCCGGGCGGCAACGCCGCGAGGGCGGCCCCCCTGGTGGAGGACCGCCCTCGCGGGTGGTGCTGGTGGTGCGGCGGGACTCAGAAGTCCATGCCGCCCATGCCGCCGTCGCCGCCGGCAGCGGCCGGGGCCGCCTTCTCCGGCTTGTCGGCGATGACGGCCTCGGTGGTCAGGAACAGGCCCGCGATGGAGGCGGCGTTCTGCAGCGCGGAGCGCGTCACCTTGACCGGGTCGTTGATGCCGGCCTCGAGCAGGTCCACGTACTCGCCGGTGGCGGCGTTGAGGCCGTGACCGGTGGGCAGGTTGCTGACCTTCTCCGCCACGACGCCGCCCTCGAGGCCGGCGTTGATGGCGATCTGCTTCAGCGGGGCCTGGATGGCGACCTTGACGATGTTCGCGCCGGTCGCCTCGTCCCCGACGAGGTCGAGCTTGTCGAAGGCCAGCACGCCGGCCTGGATGAGGGCCACGCCACCACCGGCGACGATGCCCTCCTCGACGGCCGCCTTCGCGTTGCGAACGGCGTCCTCGATGCGGTGCTTGCGCTCCTTGAGCTCGACCTCGGTCGCCGCGCCGGCCTTGATGACGGCCACGCCGCCGGCCAGCTTGGCGAGGCGCTCCTGGAGCTTCTCGCGGTCGTAGTCGGAGTCGCTGCGCTCGATCTCGGCGCGGATCTGGCCCACGCGGCCGGCGATGGCGTCGGCGTCGCCGGCACCCTCGACGATCGTGGTCTCGTCCTTGGTGACGACGACCTTGCGGGCGCGGCCCAGCAGGTCGAGGTCCGCGGTGTCGAGCTTGAGGCCGACCTCCTCGGAGATGACCTGGCCACCGGTGAGGATGGCGATGTCGCCGAGCATGGCCTTGCGGCGGTCGCCGAAGCCGGGGGCCTTGACGGCCACGGACTTGAAGGTGCCGCGGATCTTGTTGACGACCAGGGTCGCCAGGGCCTCGCCCTCGACGTCCTCGGCCACGATCACCAGCGGCTTGCCGGACTGCATGACCTTCTCCAGCAGCGGGAGCAGGTCCTTCACCGTGGAGATCTTGGAGTTCAGGATGAGGATGTACGGGTCCTCGAGCTCCGTCTCCTGACGCTCCGCGTCGGTGACGAAGTAGGGCGAGATGTAGCCCTTGTCGAAGCGCATGCCCTCGGTGAGCTCGAGCTCCAGGCCGAAGGTGTTGCTCTCCTCGACGGTGATGACGCCTTCCTTGCCCACCTTGTCGAGGGCCTCGGCGATGAGCTCGCCGATGGAGGCGTCACCGGCGGAGATGCCGGCGGTCGCGGCGATCTGCTCCTTGGTGGTGACCTCCTTGGCGGCGGCCACGAGCTGCTCGGTCACGGCCTCGACGGCCTTCTCGATGCCGCGCTTGAGGCCCATCGGGTTCGCACCCGCGGCCACGTTGCGCAGGCCCTCGCGCACGAGCGCCTGGGCCAGGACGGTCGCGGTCGTCGTGCCGTCACCGGCGACGTCGTCCGTCTTCTTCGCGACCTCCTTGACCAGCTCGGCCCCGATCTTCTCGTACGGGTCCTCGAGCTCGATCTCCTTGGCGATGCTCACACCGTCGTTGGTGATCGTGGGGGCGCCCCACTTCTTCTCCAGGACGACGTTGCGGCCCTTGGGGCCGAGCGTCACCTTGACAGCGTCGGCGAGCTGGTTCATCCCGCGCTCGAGACCGCGACGGGCCTCTTCGTCGAAGGCGATGATCTTGCTCATGCCTGGTGTTCCTCCCAGAAGACGGGCGGTGGGTGGCCGGAGCGGTGCCCGCGACGGACGACCGGCGGCGACGGGGTCACGTCCCCCGCGCGACCGGCCTCACCGGTCCGGCCCGGAGCTTTCGCTCCCGGGTCGAGGTGCTGCTGGTGCTGTCACTCTCGACTCGAGAGTGCCAGCGCCAATGTTGGCACTCTCCCCCTCCGAGTGCAAACCCCCCGGCGCTCTCCGGACCTCTGCGCCGCGCCGGTGCACGCTCACCCGGACGGCGTCTGGTGTCCCGAGCGAACCGGTGGGACCGTCGAAGGACCGCTCCGGCCCACCCCGAGGGCCGGCCCCCGCGTGAGGAGAGACGTGTCCGAGCTGCCGCTGCGGATCCAGGCGCTGAAGACGCGCCGCACCGACGACCTGTCGGGCGAGTACCTGCTGGACCCCACCCACAGCCGCATCGGCTTCGTCGCCCGGCACGCCATGGTCACCAAGGTGCGGGGGCAGTTCACCCGCTTCGAGGGCCGCGCCCACCTGGACTTCGCCCGGCCGGAGGCCTCGAGCGCGCAGGTCCTGATCGAGGTGGCGAGCATCGACACCCGCGAGCCGCACCGCGACGAGCACCTGCGCACCAACGACTTCTTCGACGCCCCCGCGCACCCGCGCATCGGCTTCCGCTCCACGCACGTGCAGCCGCTGGGCGGCAGCGACTACCGCGTCACCGGGGACCTGACCATCAAGGGCAGGACCCGCCCCGTCGCCATCGACTTCGAGCACACCGGCGCCGCCAAGGACCACTTCGGCACCACGCGGGTGGGCTTCGAGGGGTCGACGAGGATCGACCGCCGCGACTGGGGCGTGGTCTGGAACGCACCCCTGGAGACCGGCGGGGTGCTCCTGTCCGAGACCGTCCTGCTGGAGTTCGAGGTGTCCGCGGTGCCGGCACCCGCCGCCTGAGCGCCGGTGGCCCGCCCCGCGGGGCGGACCGCCGGCGCCGGACGGCTCAGAGGCCGCGGACGTTCTCGGCCTGCGGGCCCTTCTGGCCCTGCCCGACCTCGAACTCGACGCGCTGCCCCTCCTCGAGGGAGCGGTAGCCGTCGGCGGAGATCGACGAGTAGTGCACGAAGACGTCGGCGCCGCCGTCGTCCACGGTGATGAAGCCGTACCCCTTCTCGGCGTTGAACCACTTCACGGTGCCCTGAGCCATTGCGTTCTCCTGGGTGGTGCAGCGAGCGGGACGTCCCCGGCATCGCCCGGGGGCGGGTCTCACGCTGCCCGCGGCGGTGAGGCCGTGGGCGACGCCCGACGTGCCGGCCCCGGGGAGGACGTGCTCATCGAACTGATCGACCGCTGCCCAGGTTAGTGCGGGGAGGGGCCGTTGGGGCAGGGTTCACCCGGGCGGATCCGCGGGAGCCGCGGGACGGCTCACAGCAGCCCGGTCACGCCGCCGAGCAGCCCGTCGGCGAGGCGGCGCACCGCGAGCACCGCCCCGGCCACCACGAGCAGCACCAGCACCGACCAGGCCAGCACCACCAGCAGCACCCCCGCCGGCCCGCGGCGGGTGCGGTGCGCGCCCCGGCGGGCGGCCAGCTGGCGCGGGCGCTGCTGCTCCCGGCGGCTCAGGGCTGCACGCCCAGGCGGCGCGCCGAGCGGGCGCGCTGGCGGCTGGAGCGCATCCGGCGCAGCCGCTTGACGAGCATGGGGTCGTGCTCCAGCGCCTCGGGGGTGTCGATGAGGGCGTTGAGCACCTGGTAGTAGCGCGTGGGCGTCAGGTCGAACAGCTCGCGCACCGCCTGCTCCTTGGCCCCGGCGTACTTCCACCACTGCCGCTCGAAGGCCAGGAGCTCGGCGTCGCGGCGGCTGAGCCCGCTGCCGGCCCCGGGCTGCCCGGCGCCCTCCTCGCGCGCCGTCGCGCCGACCTGCACCTGCGACCCGTCCACGACCCGCCCCTTCCTGACGACGCCGCCCACTCTAGGAGGCCCCTCCGACACCCGCCGGTCGCGGCGCGCGGGGCGGGGCGGGGCGCGCTAGCGTCCCGGCGTGCCCCAGCAGACCCCGCGGACCGAGCCGCTGCCCGACCCGGCGGGCCTGGGCATCGACGACCTGGAAGCGGGCTGGGCGCGCGCCCTGGCCCCGGTGCGCCCGCACCTGTCGGAGCTGTCGCAGCGCCTGGCCGCCGAGCCCGGCCCCTGGCTGCCGCGCCCCGAGCACGTGCTGCGCGCCTTCCGCCAGCCGTTCGAGGACGTGCGGGTGCTGCTGGTCGGGCAGGACCCCTACCCCACGCCCGGTCACCCGATCGGGCTGGCGTTCGCCGTCGAGCCGCACGTGCGGCCGCTGCCGCGCAGCCTGGTCAACGTCTACCGGGAGCTGCGCGAGGACACCGGCGTGCAGCCGCCCGAGCACGGCGACCTGACGGCCTGGACGCGCTCGGGCGTGCTGCTGCTGAACCGGGCGCTGACCGTGCGCGCCCGCGACGCCGGCTCGCACCGGCGCCTGGGCTGGCAGGCCGTGACCGACGCGGCGGTGACCGCGCTGGCCGCGCGCGGCGGCCCGCTGGTGGCGCTGCTGTGGGGCCGCGACGCGCAGTCGGTGCAGCCGCTGCTGGGCGACGTGCCCGTCGTGGCGGGCGTGCACCCCAGCCCGCTGTCCGCCTCGCGCGGCTTCTTCGGCTCGCGGCCCTTCAGCCGCGTGGACGCCCTGCTGCGCGAGGCCGGCGGCGACGGCGTCGACTGGCGCCTGGACCCCTGAGCCGCGACTCCTGAGCCGCGCCCCGGGCCGCGCCCCCTGGGCGCAGCCGCGCCCGCCGGACACGGCACGATGCGCCCCATGGACGCACCCACCGCAACCGTCAGCCGCACGCCCTTCGGGCGCACCCGCCGCGGGGAGCCCGTGGAGCGCTGGGAGCTGCGCCTGCCCTCCGGGGCGAGCGCCGAGGTCCTCACCCGCGGCGCGGCGCTGCACCGGGTGCGGGTGCCCGACGCCGCCGGGGCGCTGGGCGACGTCGTGGTGGCCCTGCCGGACGTGGCCTCCTACGAGGCCGCCGAGGGCTACCCGGGCGCGGTCGTGGGCCGGGTCGCCAACCGCCTGGGCGGCGGGCGCTTCAGCGTCGACGGGGTCGAGCACCGGGTGCCGGTCAACGACGGCCCCAACGCGCTGCACGGCGGCGCGGAGGGCTTCGACCAGCGGGTGTGGGACGCCGAGGAGGTCAGCGGCGGCGAGGGCCCCGCGGTGCGGCTGACGCTGCGCAGCCCGGACGGCGACATGGGCTTCCCCGGCGAGCTGACCG
Source organism: Kineococcus auxinigenes (assembly GCF_050871525.1). Lineage (NCBI taxonomy): Bacteria > Bacillati > Actinomycetota > Actinomycetes > Kineosporiales > Kineosporiaceae > Kineococcus > Kineococcus auxinigenes. The sequence goes on from NZ_JBKBCT010000016.1 coordinate 41,786, forward strand.
CGCAGGTGACGTACACCCTGGCCGAGGACGCCGACGGGGTGCGGCTGCGGCTGGAGCACCGCGCCACCACCACCGCGCCGACGCCGGTGAACCTCACCAACCACGCGTACTTCACCCTCGACGGGCCCGGCACGGTGGAGGAGCACGTCCTGCGGCTGCACGCCTCCCGGTACGTCCCCGTCGGGGAGGACCTCATCCCCACCGGGGAGCTGCGCGACGTCACCGGCACGCCGTTCGACTTCCGCACCCCCACCCGGCTGGGCGAGCGGCTGCGCGACGCCGACGAGCAGCTGCTGCGCGCCAGCGGCTACGACCACTGCCTCGTGCTGGACGACGCCGGCACCGGGGAGCGCACCGTCGCCGAGCTGAGCGGCCCGCGCAGCGGCCGGCGCCTGCGGGTGCGCACCGACGCGCCGGGCCTGCAGCTGTACACCGGCAACTTCCTCGACGGCGCCTGGCGCACGGTCGAGGGCCGTCCGGTGCGCCAGGGCGACGCGCTGTGCCTGGAGACGCAGCTGCTGCCGGACGCGGTGAACCGGCCGGCGTTCACCGGGGGCGGGCTCGGCGAGGCGGTCCTGCGCCCGGGCGCGGTGTTCGCGACGAGCACGACCTTCGTCTTCAGCGCCTCCTCGGGCGACTGAGGGCGCGAGCGGCGGGCCCCGGCGGCGGGGCCCGCCGCTCAGGCGCGCCGGACGGTGAGGGTCGGCGGCGTGCGCAGCGTCTGGGCGATGACGCAGTACCGCTCCGCCAGGGAGACCATCTTCGCCTCGGTCTCCTCGTCGGCGTCGGAGGTGAAGTCGAAGGTGACGGTGACGTCGGTGATGCCGACGGGGACGGAGCGGTCCACGCCGAGGGTGCCGCGGGCGTCCCAGGTGGCCTCGGCGGTGACGCTGGCGCCGCGCAGCTGCACGCCCATGGCGGTGGCGACGCTGCGCAGCGTCACCCCGGCGCAGGCCGCGACGGCCTCGCAGAGCATGTCCGCCGAGCACGCCTCGGTGCCGTCGCCGCCGGCGGCGGGGTGCAGCCCGGCGCGGGTGGTGCCGGCGAAGCCGTCCACGGAGACCCCGATGGACTGCCCGTCCAGGACCGCCACGGCCCGGGCGGGCACGGCCGCGGAGCCGGGGTCCTCGCGGTACTTGTCCTTCAACGGCTTCTGCAGGGCCCTGAGCTCGGTCGCGTCCACCGGGGCACCTTAGGCCCCGCCGCGGCGGGGGCCGCAACCAGCGGGTGCGGGTGCGTGCCCGACACTGGCGCGGTGAAGCGGGCGACGGCCGTGCGGACGGCGGAGCAGGTGGCGCAGCGCTGCGCGCACGTGGCGGCGCAGCCGGCGGGGATCGTGCGGCTGCGGGTGGTGGAGGCGTGGCTGTGGGGCCCGCTGCTGGGCCCGCCGGTGGAGGAGGTCCCCGACGACGGCGGCGTGAGCGTGGCGCTGGTCTGCGCCGAGAGCGCCGAGGACTGCGCGTGGGGCACCGTGCCGCCGGGCGCGGGGCAGTGGCTGGCCGCCTCGGGCTTGACCCGGCGCCCGGTGCACCTGGTGTTCCGCGCCGCCGGGCAGCCGGTGTGGAACCACGCGGTCACCCGCCCGGTGCGGCTGTGGAGCGCCGCCGACGGGACGGACGAGGACGTGCTGCGGGCCGTGGGCGAGGGCGCGGCAGAGGACCTGCGCCCGCCGGCCCCCTCGCCGGACGAGCTGGCCCGGCGGCTGGAGGCGGAGCTGACGGCGAGCCTGGCCGCGGTGCGCCGCACGAGCGCCGAGCACGACGCGCACCGCTGGGCACCGGGCTCGCCGGTCGGGTGGGCCGACGCCCTGGCCGCCGCGGTCAGGGGCTACCTGGAGCTGCTGGACGCGGGCACGCGCGACTCACGCCGGTGAGCGGGGCGCGGGTTCCGCCCGTCCCCTCCCCCCGGCGCCCCCCACCACTCGAGCAGTTCCACGCGCAGCGCGGTGGGGCGCACATCGACGCGCCGACCGGCGGCGAGCAGTCCCGCCAGCAGGAGCCCGCAGCCGGTGAGGCTCTCGGTGAGGTCCTCTGCGGCCTCCAGCAGGAAGGTCGTCCTCCCGGTGGCGAAGAGCCCAGCCACGCTCGCGCACGTCTGCGAGGTCAGCAGGACGGCAGTGGTGAGCACGAGGACACGGCCCGCGGCCCCGCCGGTCAGGCGGGCGACGACCAGCAGGCCGACGGCGACGGCGAGCGCCGCGAGCGGCTGGGTCAGCGACAGGGTGGTCTCCGCACCGAGGCGGCGACCGGCGTGCTCGTGCAGCGAGGCGACCTCGTCGAGGCTGAGGGCGGTGCACAACGCGGCGACGCCGAGCCAGGCGACCCGTCGGCGCCCGGCGACGGCACCCACGGCCCAGAGCGCGGCGAGCGCCGCGGCGGCGAACTGGACACCGGACCACCACGTCGGGACGTTGTTCTCGAGGTCTGCGTCGAGCAGCCGGTGGTTCACCGTGGCGTGGTTGAGCAGGTGGGCAGCGCTGAGGGTCAAGGAGGTGAGCGCGCAGAGCACGACACCGGTCGCCAGCGGGAGTCGTCGCGTCTGCATGGCGCCATGGAACACCAGGTGAACCCTCAGCGACAGTTCACCCAGCGAGCGGTGACCCTCAGGGGCAGACGGCCCGCCACACGTCGGCGTGCATCTCGAAGCGCTCGAACCGCTGCGGGTCGCTGACCTCCCCGTCGGAGTTGAGCCGGAAGGTGCCGTCCAGGGCCGTGACCTCCACGACCTTGCCGGTCGAGGTGATCACGTCCTGGCGCTCCACGTGCACGCCGCGGCGCAGCCCGGCGGCGAAGCCCACCCGCGCCAGCGGGCCGGTGGAGGCGGAGACCACGACGTCGGCGACGCCGTCGTGGGGGTCGGCGGCGGGCACCAGGGGCGCGCCGCCGCCGATGGTGCCGCCGATGCCGATGCCCACGACGAGCACGGGCCGCTCGCCGGTGGTGACGACGCGGCCGTCGACCTCCACGCGCAACCGGAAGCCGCGGCCGGCGCCGACCCCCGCCCACAGGGCCCCCACGGGGTAGGCACCGGCGTGCAGGACCTTCTTCAGCCGTTGCGCCTTGGCGGTCGCCGCCGCGCCGATGCCGGCGTGCACGGTGTTGACGGTGATGCGCTCGTGGCCGTCCACGAGCAGCTCAAGCTCGCGCGGGCTGCCCGTGGCGGCGATGCGGGCGGCGGCCACCGGGTCCAGCGGCAGGTGCAGGGAGCGGGCCAGGTCGTTGCCGGTGCCCAGGGGCACGATGCCCAGCGGGCCCACCGAGCGCGTGGCACCGGCGTCCCACAGCAGCTGCAGGGCCGCGTGCAGGCTGCCGTCGCCGCCGAGCACCACCAGCCGGCGGCCGTCCGCGCCCAGCAGCGCGTCGCGCAGGTCGTCCAGGCCGTGGGTGCGGCGCAGCTCCACGTCGGCCTCGCGGCCCAGCTCGCCGACGACCGCCTCGACGGCGGCGGCGCGCGCCGACCCCGCACCGGCGTTGACGACGGCCAGGATCCCGTCGGGGTGCTCTCCCTGCTGCTGCGTTCCCACGCCGGGATCAACGCGGGGGCGGGACCGGGCGTGCCCGGGGAACCGCACTGCACAGCGACCTCACAGGGCGGGGTGTCGCGCATCGGTCAGGAGCCCGCACCGCGTTCCGGAAAGCTCTTCCGCCATTCCGGAACCGGTCCCGGCGTTTCGCGCACGCCGGGAGACCCGGGGCCGCTAGCGTGACCGTCCTCACGGCCGGGGGACGGTCCCCGGCAGGACGAGGAGGTTCTGGTGAGCACGACGGACCACGGATCGAGCGGCCCGCCGGCCGGTGCGGGTGAGGGCCGCACTCCCTACGAGGAAGTGCTCGACTCCCCCGAGTTCCAGGCGTTGCGTCGGAGGTTCCGCCGCTTCGTCCTGCCCCTGTCGGCGCTGTTCCTGGTGTGGTACGCGACGTACGTGCTGCTCGCGGACTACGCGCACGGCTTCATGGGCACCCGCATCGGCGACAGCAACATCACCGTCGGCCTGCTCCTGGGGCTCGGGCAGTTCGTGTCGACCTTCGCCATCACGACCGCGTACGTGCGGTGGGCGAACAAGCACTTCGACCCGGCCGCGGAGGAGCTGCGCCGACGCGTGGAGGGTGGTGCCCGGTGAGCGCGACCCTGCCCGCCGCCCTGCCCGCGGCCGCCGCGAGCGGCACGGACATCGGCAACCCCGCCGTCAACATCGCCATCTTCGCCGCCTTCGTCGCGGTGACGCTGGCGGTCGTCATCAAGGCCAGCCGCAACAACCGCAGCGCCGCCGACTTCTACGCCGGCGGGCGCGGCTTCACCGGCCCGCAGAACGGCGTGGCCATCGCCGGCGACTACCTCTCGGCGGCGAGCTTCCTCGGCATCGCCGGGGCGATCGCGATCTACGGCTACGACGGGTTCCTCTACTCCATCGGGTTCCTCGTGGCGTGGCTGGTGGCGCTGCTGCTGGTGGCGGAACTGCTGCGCAACACCGGCCGGTTCACGATGGCGGACGTCCTCAGCTTCCGGCTGAAGGAGAGGCCCGTGCGCACCGCGGCGGCGATCTCGACGCTCGCGGTGTCGTTCTTCTACCTGCTCGCGCAGATGGCCGGCGCCGGCGGCCTGGTCGCCCTGCTGCTGGGCATCGATTCCCGCGCCGGCCAGAACGTCGTCATCGCGGTCGTCGGCGCCCTCATGGTGCTGTACGTCCTCGTCGGCGGCATGAAGGGCACCACCTGGGTGCAGATCATCAAGGCGTGCCTGCTCGTGGTGGGTGCGGCCGTGATGACCGTGTGGGTGCTGGCCCGCTACGGGTTCAACCTCTCCGACGTGCTCGGCGCAGCCGTGGCCGCCCCCGGCTCGGCCGGCGAGGCGCTGCTGGAACCCGGCGCCCAGTACGGCGGCAGCGAGGTCTCCAAGCTGAACTTCCTGTCGCTGGCGCTGGCGCTGGTCCTGGGCACCGCAGGCCTGCCGCACGTGCTCATGCGGTTCTACACGGTCCCCAGCTCCAAGGAGGCCCGCCGCAGCGTGGTCTGGGCGATCTGGATCATCGGCGTCTTCTACTTGTTCACGCTGGTCATCGGCTACGGGGCCGCGGCCCTCGTGGGCCCGGACGTGATCCGCGCGGCGCCGGGCAGGGCGAACTCGGCGGCGCCGCTGCTGGCCTACGAGCTCGGCGGCACGATCCTGCTGGGCATCATCGCGGCGGTCGCGTTCGCGACGATCCTCGCGGTCGTCGCCGGCCTGGCGATCACCGCCAGCGCCTCGTTCGCGCACGACATCTACGCCAGCGTCATCAAGAGGGGGGACGTGGCCCCCAACGCCGAGGTGCGCGTCGCGCGCATCACGATCGTCGTCATCGGGGCGATCGCGATCGTCGGCGGCATCTTCGCCAACGGGCAGAACGTGGCGTTCCTGGTGGCGCTGGCGTTCGCGGTGGCCGCCAGCGCCAACCTGCCGACCATCCTGTACTCGCTGTTCTGGCGGCGCTTCACCACCCGCGGCGCGCTGTGGAGCACCTACGGCGGGTTGATCTCCTGCATGGTGCTCATCGCGTTCTCCCCCGTCGTCTCCGGCAAGGTGGACGAGAACGGCGTGAGCCTGTCCATGATCCGCGACACGGGCGTGGACTTCTCCTGGTTCCCCCTGGAGAACCCCGGCCTGGTGACGATCCCGCTGGCGTTCTTCCTCGGCTGGCTCGGCTCGGTCACCGGCCGCGAGAGGGGCAACGAGAAGCGCGCGGCGGAGATGGAGGTGCGCTCGCTGACCGGTGCGGGCGCGGAGAAGGCCGTGCAGCACTGACAGCGGGTAGCGCGCGACGAGGGCCCTGCGGCGTGATCGCGGCGGGGCCCTCGTGCGTCCGCTCGCCGCTGCGCGGAGGAGTCAGGTGCGGGTAGGCGCCGGCGACGGCAACCGTTGCCCCAGCAGCAGGAACGCCGGCCACGGCCGGCGGCGGGCCAGCAGTTCCACGAGCACCCCGAACGTCAGGCCGGAGGCGGTCCCGGCGAGCACGTGGACGGTCACCGCCTCAATGCCGGCGGCGTACAGGAGCGTCCTGGTCCCCGACGTGGCGAACACGTGGCAGGTGTAGACGGTGAAGGAGAAGGCTCCCACCAGCACCAGCGGGCGGAACCGCCAGCGCAGCAGCAGCAGGGAGAGGCAACCCGCGGCCCCGAGGACGACGGCCACCGCACCCCGGACCGGGGTCCGCTCGACGACCCCGAGCAGACCCGCCTGCGTCAGCGCCGCGCCGGCCACGGCCACGGCCACCACGGCGACCTTGAGCCACCGCGGCGCGCTCTGCCAGGAGAACCGCCGTGCGGCCAGTCCGGCGAGGAAGAACGGCGCCAGGTACAGGGCGCTGCGCAACCCCAGCACGTCCGGGACCGACGGCACCGTCAGGTGCGCCGCCGCGCTCGCGGCGAAGGCGCCGGCCGCGGCGGCCGGCCGCTGTAGCAACCCCCTGCGGTCCAGGGCGGCGACGACCAGGAAGACCCAGAAGACCGCCACCAGGAACCAGAAGTGCGCCACCGGCAGCACGTGCCACAGGTACCAGGGCGTGCCACCGGAACCACCGGCCCGATGACCGCTCACCTGCTGCAGCACGGCGAAGACCGTGCCGATGACGAGCATCGGCACCAGCAGCCGGCGCACCTTGCCACGGGTGAACGAGCCCACCGGACCGCGGTTGGGCCGCGCGGCGTACACGAACCCGGACAGGAACGTGAACAACGGCATGCGCAGGTACGCCACGGAGTCCACGACGTAGGACCACGGGTTCTCCGGGCCCAACCGCAACCCCGAGGTGGCATCGTCACCACGCACGTGGAAGAGCACGAGGAGCACGCACGCGAGTCCGCGCAGCGTCTCGACGGCGGCGTCCCGGCGCTCGTCCACGAGCCCCTTCCCGGGTGCTCGACGTGCGGGATCCGCCCGGCCCGCCACCACCCGGGCGCCGGGGAGACGGGTGGTGTCCCCCCCGGCAGCCGTCACCTCGCGTGTTCGCGGAACCAGGAGCGCAACTCCTCCTCGGAGGACCCGCGGTGGTCCTTCAGGGAGTGCACGAGGCTGTGGCCGTTCTCCACCAGCCAGCGAGGATCGGCCGGCAGCCCCTGGAAGGCCAGCCCGAACGGCTCGTCGCGGTCCACCATGCCGCGGATGCGCAGGCCGGCGGCGAAGACCGCGAGGCTGACGGTCACGTCCTCACCCACGTCGGGGGTGCGCACCCACGGTCTCCAGTCGAGCAGGTCGGTGCGCTGCAGCAGTGCCGACGAGACGGCGTAGGCGCCGCCGAGGCAGTGGGCGCCGAGTTCGTAGCCGTTGGCGAGGGCCTGCTGGGTGAGGTCGCGAGCCCGGGCGCGCAGAGCGGCGGGCTTGTACCAGAACCCGCTGGGCACCTGGAAGCGCGTGGAGCGCCGCCGGACGGTGACGGGCCTGGAGGCAGCGGCGATCGCGCGCCCCTTGTGCTCCCAGTCGCGGCGCTCGCCGGTGCACTTGCGGTCGTAGGAGCCGAGCATCCCGACCGTCGGGTCGGCGGCGAGGGCCGCTCGCACCTTCTCCGCGAAGGGGGCGATCACCAGGGCGTCGGTGTCCATCTTCAGGCAGAACTCCGGCGCGTCCGCAGCAGCGGCCCGCAAGCCCTCCATGGCACCGGCGACGAGGGCGCTCTTGAGGTCCGGTGCCGTGGACGCCTCCCACAAGGGGGTGCGCACCACGACGGGAGGGGTGGGCCACTCCAGCTCGGCCAGCTGGGGACGCGGGGTGAGCGAGTCGTCGACGAGGACCAGCCGCACGTCCTCGGCGGGTTCGTGCGCGCGCAGGCTGTCGACGGTGTCCTGCAGTCGGGCGAGTTCAACGGGTTTGGGGCCGACAGGGATCAGGACGGAGAACATGGCGGGGCTGCCCCTCCGGGGAGTCGGCGCTTCGACGGCGAGCTCCGTGGTGCAGCGTGCTGCGAGGTTGAGAGGGGTCGATGGCGCACAGCACGAGCGTTCCGCACTCCCACACACCCTCCGCACGATCGATCAGCATCCGAGCCCTGCTCGGCACCATCGCCGTCCGTGCGCCAGAACTTACCGCGCGTGGTGCCTCATGAAAAGCGACGGCGGGAACTGCTGCCCGTCAGCCGGCGCGGTGGCGGGATGCGAGGTCGTACAGCCCTCGGCTGTCGGCACCGGCGGACGAGGCGACCTGCTTGACGGCGTCCTTGAGCCGCACCCCCTGACCCGTCAGGGCCAGGACCTCCTCGAGCAGCTCCTCTGGGTCGGCGGTCCGGGCGGGTGCCCCGGCCACCACGAGGCAGATCTCTCCACGCACCTCGCCCTCCGCCGCCCAACGGGCCAGTGCGCCGAGGTCGTCGCGCACGACCTCCTCGTACGTCTTGGTGAGCTCCCGGCAGACGGCGGCGGGGCGGTCGGCACCGAACGCCTCGGCCATCGCGGCCAGGGTGGCTCCCACGCGGTGCGGGGACTCGAAGAAGACGAGCGTGCGCGGATCACCGGCCAGCTCGGCGAGGGCGCGCGCACGGGCGCCGGGGCGGCGCGGCGGGAAACCCTCGACCGCGAAGCGAGCGCTGGGCAGGCCGGAGACGGCTAGAGCGGCGAGCGCGGCCGAGGGGCCGGGCACCACGGTGACGGGTGCTCCGGCGTCGATGCAGGCGCGGACCACGCGGTAGCCGGGATCGGAGACCGAGGGCATCCCCGCGTCGGTGACGAGCAGGACGGTGCGCCCCGCGGCGACCTCCCCGGCAAGCTGGGGTGCGCGGTCGGCTTCGTTGTGGTCGTGGCAGCTGAGCACCCGACCGGTGGGCTGGACGCCCAGCGCCGCGCAGAGGCGGTGCAGCCGCCGGGTGTCCTCTGCGGCCACGACGTCGGCCGACTCGAGCAGGCGGCGCAGGCGCGGAGAGGCGTCCTCCACGTCGCCGATGGGGGTGGCCGCGAGCAGGAGGCGCCCGGGGACGGCGGTCGGGTCGGCGGGGGGCACCTCCCCATCGTCTCGCACGGGGAGCACCGCTGGGTGCGCTCGTGCGCCGTGAGGGCTCTCAGGCCAGGTGCTGCAGGTTCGCGGGCAGCGTGCTGGTGCGCGTCCGCGGCAGGACGACGGTGCCGCCGACCAGGTCGCGGGTGCTGATGTCCTCCACCTGCCGGCAGGTCGCGATGCCGATGCGGGTGAAGGCGTCGACGGCCTCCATCTGGTGGTCGTCGACGTGTTCCCCGCGCGCAGCCCTGCGGGGCACGACGACCGGCTCCACGCCCTGCTCGAGGAGTTGCAGCACGGAGCCCACCCCGGCGTGCGTGACGACCGCGGTGGCTTCGCGGGCCAGCCGGCTGAACTCGGCGTTGGTCACGTAGTCGCGCACGGTCCCCGGCAGGTCGTTGCGGGCGGTGACACCGAGCTGCCAGGTGACCTCCGCGCTGGGGGGCAGCACCTTCAGCACTCGGTCGACGAGCGCGTCGAAGCGGTAGGGGCGGATGGTGCCGAGCGTCACGAAGATCCGCGGCGGCCCCTGCTTCCGTCTGGGTGCCGATCGGCGGGCGAGGGAGTCGGCGATGGACACGTCGTGGCGCCACCGGCCCTGAGCGCGCTCGGGGTGCTGGGTGTAGAGGCCCACTCCCGGGATGCCGCTGACCAGCCGCCCCGTCATGGAGGTGCCGCGGAAGCGGGAGACGCTCTCGACGTAGTGGGCCGGGACGCCCAGGGACCTGGCAGCCAGCATGGCCGGTACGGCGACGGCTGCGCCGGTGCTGACGACGGCGTCGTAGTGCTCCTCGCGCAGCAGGCGGTGGAACTCCGGCAGCACGCTCAGCGCGGTGCGCCAGTCACGCGGAGCCACGTAGGGCAGGTAGGTGACCGGCCGGTCGGCGAGGAGCGACGTGCTCTGGTCGTTCTCAGCGGTGACCCAGCGCGAGTCCGCGTTCGCCTCGAGGATCTTGCTGACGAGCAGGAGCTCCGTCAGGTGCCCCCCGATGGAGGAGACGAGCAGGAGCTTGCTCCGCCGGGGCAACCTGGAGTTCCGCATGTGTCCTCACAGACGTCGTTCGGTGACGTGCCCGGAACCGACACCAAGGCCGGAAGCTGTCTGTAGGCGATCTATCACACAGCGTCGCCTTAATCGTTACCTTAGCCCATCCGTGTCACCAGCAACACCCTGCGTCATGCGCTGCACTCGTTCCGCATCTACCACTCCTCCACCAAGCCTCCACCGCGCGAAGCGGCTCGGATGCGCTGCGTGACCGGTCGCCGAGTCGCCACAGGCGGAGCCCTCACCGGGTCCGCCTTACGATGACAACGTGATCGCGACCACCGGGCAGCCCGCGTGACGGCACCGACGAGCGACCTCGCACCGGTTCGCGACCGGTTGCTCGGCGGCCCCTCGGAGATCACCGGGGAGTCGTGGCGGCGCGCGTGGCTGCCGCTGCTGGTGGTGACGCTGATCGGCGGCTTCCTGCGCTTCTGGCGCCTGGGCGAGCCGCACCAGCTGGTCTTCGACGAGACGTACTACGTCAAGCAGGGCTGGTCGCTGCTGCAGCACGGGGTGGAGCTGCGCAACGACGCCTCCATCCCCACCCCGGACGCGCTGTTCACCGCCGGCACGCCGGACGTGTTCGGCACCGAGGGCGACTTCGTCGTCCACCCGCCGGTGGGCAAGTGGATGATCGCCTTCGGCCAGTTGCTGTTCGGGGTGGACTCCTCCTTCGGCTGGCGCTTCACGGCGGCGCTGGTGGGGACGCTGTCGATCCTGCTGATCGGCCGGGTGGCGCGGCGGCTGTTCCGCTCCACCGTGCTGGGGGTGACGGCCGCGGTGCTGCTGGCCACCGACGGCCTGCACTTCGTGGAGAGCCGCACCAGCCTGCTGGACGTCTTCCTGTCCTGGTGGGTGCTGGTGGCCTTCGCCTGCCTGCTCGTGGACCGCGACCGGGCGCGCGAGCGGCTGGCACGGGCGGTCGCCGAGCACGGCGCGGCCGGGCCGGGCCCGCGGCTGGGGTGGCGGCCGTGGCGGCTGGCGGCCGGGGTGAGCCTGGGCTTGGCCTGCGGGGTGAAGTGGTCCGGCCTGTACGTGCTGGCCGTCTTCGGGGTGGTGACGGTGCTGTGGGACGCGGGCGCGCGCCGGGCGGTGGGCGTGCGCTCCTGGTTGCCGGCTGCTGCCTGGCGCGACGGGGTGCCGGCCTTCCTGGCGATGGTGCCGGTGGCGGTCGTGGTCTACGTGGCCACCTGGGCGGGCTGGTTCGCCAGCGACAACGGCTGGGACCGGCAGTGGGGCGCCCAGCACCCCTCCAGCGGCGTCGGTGACCTCGTCCCCGACGCGCTGCGCGGCCTGTGGCACTACCACCAGGAGGCGTACTCCTTCCACGTCGGGCTGAGCAGCCCGCACCCGTACTCCGCGAACCCGTGGTCGTGGCTCGTGCAGGGCCGCCCGACGTCCTTCTTCTACGAGGACCCGGTGCTGGGCGAGGACGGCTGCACCGTGGCGCAGTGCTCCAAGGCGATCACCTCGCTGGGCACGCCGGTGCTGTGGTGGGCGGGGGTGGCCGCCCTGGTGGTGCTGCTGTGGTGCTGGGCGCTGCGCCGCGACTGGCGCGCCGGCGCGGTGCTGGCCGGGTACGCGGCCACCTACCTGCCGTGGTTCCAGTACCAGCACCGCACGATCTTCACCTTCTACGCGGTGGTCCTGGTGCCGTTCGTGGTGCTGGGCGTGGTGTACGTGCTGGGCCTGGTGCTGGGCCCCGACCCCGGCACGGCGGTGCTGCGCGAGGGCGTCGCGGTGGAGGCGGCGCTGCGCCGCCGGCGCCGGGGCGCGCTGGCCGCGGGGGCCGTGGTGGTGGGGTGCGTGGCCTGCTTCGCCTTCTTCTGGCCGGTGTACACGGCCCAGGTCATCCCGTACGAGGCGTGGCAGGACCGGATGTGGCTACCGAGCTGGGTGTGAGACCGCGGCCCTCGACCCTCTGGTGCAGCGAAGAGCACGGCACGGTGGATGAGGTCACCACCCGCTGACGAACGCTGGCCGGGCCAGGCGCAGTTCGATGCTCGCGACGCAGGGCACTGCAGGAGGGATTCGGTCCCACTGGGTGAGTGTGGGTACTGTCTGCTCCTGTCCGATTACAGCGTCGCCCGTGCAGAGGTGTCCGCGCACCGCGGACGGAAGCCCGCCGCCGAATCAGATGGAGCTGCTGACGTGACCCGAGACACCCCGGCACCCCGCACCCCGATGGCCGCCCTAGCGCAGCGCTGGTGGCTCGCCGCGGTGCTCGCCGCCGCGGTCGGCGCCCTGGGCGTCGCCGTGGCGTACGCCCGGACACCCACTTACACCGGTGAGGCACGGGTGACCGTCGGCAGCGAGAGCCTCGACGCGCGCGTGGTGGCTGGGTACTCGCAGGCCGCGACCCAGCTGGCTTCCGACATCAGCCGCTACGTCAACGACCAGCAAGCCGTGGACGGCCTGGCGCCGCTGCTCGGGCCCGATGCCGAAGAGATCTCTTCCATCATCGCCTCACCAATCCCTGAGTCGAGCGTCATCCGCATCGAAGTCTTCGCCAAGGACCCCGACACCGCTGCTCGCGGTGCCCAGGCCGTCGCCCAGCAACTGACCGACCAGGTCAACGCCGTCACCGGTGAGAGCGGCGAAGTACTGCTGCAGCAGTACACCGAGCTGTCCAACCAGGTCGCCACCGCAGAGCAGGTAGCCGCTCAGACAAAGGCCACCTTCGATGCCCTGATCGGCGAGGGCGCTGACGAGGCTGAACTCGCCCCGGCACGCGCAGCCGCCGAGCAAGCGGCGACGGCGTTGGACGTCCTCGAGGTGCAGCAGTCCGCCCTCGGCCAGCGCTACCGCGAGGTGGTGACCTCGACCCCCTCGGCCGCCGGCCTGCGCGTGGTCCAGGAGGGGCGGCTCGCGGGCAGCGACCGCACCAGTCGCATCCAGCAGTACGGCTTGGCCGGCGCGCTGCTCGGTGCGCTGCTGGCCCTCGTGCTGGCTGTGGTGCTCGACCGCCGCGCCGAGGCCCGGGCGGGCAGGAGCGGCGGCGGGTCGCGGCGTCCCTCGCCGAGTGGCGAGGCTGTGGACGGCCGCGGAGCACACGGACCGGTCATTGCGGTAGACGAGGCGTTCGAGCACACGAACCGCCGGGCTGCCGAGGCGCCGGCTCCCCGGTCGTGACCCCTCCCCCGCTCGGCGCGACCGGGTCCGGGGAGGACGCGGCCGTCCAGGCCGCGGAACGGCTCGACGGGGTGGATGGACCCCGCCGGCCGCTGTACCTGTGGTGCCTGCTGGGCGTCGTGGTGTGCAACGTCTTCTCCGGTCACTGGGACACCTTCCACCTGCCCATCGGCCTGGACCGGGTCTTCTTCGCCGGCGCGGTCGTGCTGCTCGTGCTGGACCCCTGGGCGTGGCGACGCACCCGCCTGAGGTTCCGGCCGGTGCACCTGGCGATGCTGGCGATGTTAGTCATCGCGGTCCTGTCCGCGGCCGGACACTCCACGCTGCTGAGCACCTACGGCCTGTTCGGGCTGCTGGACCGGCTCATCGTGCCGTTCCTGCTGTTCTGCGCCGCCCCGGTGGTCTTCTCCACTCCCGAGCGGCGCGACCTGCTCCTGCGCACCCTGGTCCTGCTGGGTCTGTACCTGGGCGTGACCGCCTTGCTGGAGACGCTGCACGCGTACTCCCTGCTGTTCCCCTCGTACATCGGCGACCCCGACGTCGGCATCCAGTTCGGGCGTGCCCGTGGTCCCTTCATCGCCTCCGAGGCCATGGGCATGGCGTGCGCGGCGTGCGGGTTCGCCGCAGCTGCGGCGGCGACGAGGTTCCGCGGTGGCTGGCGTGCCCTGTCCGTGCTCGTGGTGCTCTTGGCCTGCGTCGGCGTGATGGGGTCCCTCACCCGCTCGGTGTGGGTGGGGACGGTCCTGGGCGTCGTCGTCGCCATGGCCGGCGCACGTCGCACCCGGCGGCTGCTGCCCCTCGTGCTCGGAGTCGGCGCCGTGCTGGTCCTGGCCATGCTCACCTTCGTGCCCGGACTGCGGGAGACCGCCGACGCCCGGGCGGGCACGACCAACTCGCTGATGGACCGGCAGAACACCAACGCTGCCGCACTGCGCATCGTGGACGCCGAGCCCCTCACCGGTGTGGGGTGGATGCGGTTCATCGAGGTCTCGCACGACTGGGTGCGCCAAGCGGACACCTACCCGATCACCAACGTGAACATCGAAGTCCACAACGTCGTGCTCAGCCGGGCCGCCGAGCTCGGCCTCCCCGGTGCTGCGGCCTTCCTGGCGTGCGTCCTGCTGGGGCCGGTGCGATCCCTCGTGCAGCGCGGGTACCCGGACGACCAGCCCGACCTCATCGCCTGGCGTTCCCTGTCCAGCGGCGTGGTGGTCGGCTGGTGCGTCACCATCATGCTGAGCCCGGCTTCCTACCCGCTGCCGAACTCGCTGACCTGGATGTTGGCCGGAATCGCACTCATCCCGCACCTGACCGCGCCAGGATTTCGCGATGCGACTCATCGACCGCGACGTTGACCTCGCAAGGCTGAGGCGGCTCGCAGGGGCGGCCGCTTACCTCGGCGTAGCGCGCCACCTGCCCTGGTCCCCGCGACCGGGTGGGCGCCTGGCACGCCGGACGCGCGCTCTCCTGGGACGACTCATGCTTGACGCCTGCGGGCAGGACGTCAATATCGAGCACGGTGCGTGGTTTGGTTCCGGCAAGGGGATCCGGCTCGGTGACAGGGCGGACATCGGCATGGACGCCTTGGTGATCGGTCCCGTCCAGATCGGGCGGGACGTGATGATGGGTCCCCGTTGCATCCTGCTCGCTTCGGCCCACGAGACAGGATCGGTCGAGGTACCCATGAACCAGCAGGGCTTTCGCGAGGATCGGCCGATCGTCATCGAGGACGACGTGTGGATCGGCGCCGGCTCCATCATCCTGCCGGGCCGCCGGATCGGTCGAGGCAGCATCGTCGGCGCAGGGTCCGTGGTGGTCAACGACGTGCCGGCGTGGACGGTCGTGGCGGGGAACCCCGCTCGCGTCGTCAAGGCGAGGAAGCCGGGGACGCAGGGCCCGGAAGCAGTGACCGAGGCAGCGGACGCGGCGTTCAGCGACACCGTCGGCTTCGGCTGAATTGCGGCGCAGCACGACCGGGGCTGACGACACGACGGCCGGGCTCGCGGTGGAGCCCGGCCGTCGTGGTCCGGGGGTTCAGCCGACGGGCTTGCCGTAGTCCAGAGGCAGGGCCTGCAGCTTGTCCCAGGGGAAGTTCTGCATGATCGAGTAGCTCGGCTTGCCCTGCATCAGCGCCGGCCAGGGGTCCACCCCGGTGGTGGCCTTGACCGCCGCGGAGGACTCCGTGGACA
>NZ_JBKBCT010000145.1:0-893 GCF_050871525.1 Kineococcus auxinigenes
GTGGTCACCGACGACGTGGCCAGCGAGGGGCAGGGCGCGAACGGGGATCGCCGCGGCATCGCCGGTGACGTGGTCGCCTTCAAGATCGCCGGTGCGGCCGCCGAGGCCGGGTACGACTTCGACGCGGTGGTGGCCGCCGGGCGCAAGGCCAACGAGCTGACCCGCTCGATGGGCATCGCCTTCGCCGGGCCCACCTTGCCCGGCGAGAGCGAGGCGCTGTTCACGGTCACGAAGGGCCACATGGGCGTCGGGCTGGGCATCCACGGCGAGCCGGGCATCTCGGAGGAGCCCATCGGCACTCCGGAGCAGATCGCCGAGCTGCTGGTGGGCAAGGTCCTGGGCGGCAAGCCCGCCGGCGCGCCCGAGGGCGGCAAGCTCGCGGTCCTGGTCAACGGGCTGGGCTCGACGAAGTACGAGGAGCTGTTCTTGCTCTACGCCCCGATCGCGCAGCGCTTGCGTGCGGCCGGGTACGAGATCGTCGCCCCGCAGGTCGGTGAGCTGGTCACCTCGCTGGACATGGCCGGCGCCTCGTTGACCGTGACCTGGCTGGACGAGGAGCTTGAGCAGTTGTGGACCGCGCCGGCGCAGTGCCCCGCGCTGTCCGTCGGTGCGACCATCGAGACCACCCCGGCCCCGCGCTACGTCGCGCCGGAGGACGAGGTGGCGGACTACTCCGGCACCCCGCAGGAGGCCCAACGGGCCGGCCGGAAGGTCGCGGACCTGATCGAGGCCGTGCGCGACGTGCTCAAGGACGCCGAGGCCGAGCTGGGCCGCATCGACGCGATCGCCGGGGACGGTGATCACGGCACCGGCATGGTCAACGGCTCGGTCGCTGCTGCGGCCGCGGCGCGCGTGGCCGCCGACGCCGGCGCGGGGGCCGCTGCGACGTTGTC
>NZ_JBKBCT010000017.1:0-55160 GCF_050871525.1 Kineococcus auxinigenes
CCCCCCCCCCCCCCCCCGCGGGCCCCCCCCCCCCCCCCCCCCCCCCGCGGGGTGGGACGGGGGTGGTGGGGGTCAGGGGGCGGGGCGGGAGGGGGCGCGGCGCAGGCGGGCGAGGGCGCCGGGGGTGGCGGCCAGCGCCGCCAGCGCCAGCAGCAGGTCCGCGACGGTCAGCAGCACCCGCGAGCCCAGCACCACCACGGCCGGCACCCCGCCGCCCGCGACCAGCGCCACCACCGCCGCCAGCACCACCTCCCGCGCCCCCGCGCCCGCCGGCGCCAGCACGACGAGGAACCCGACGATCCACGCCAGCGCGTACCCGCCGACCGCCAGCGCCAGCAGCCGCCCCGGCGGCCACCCCACCCCCAGCGAGCGCACCAGCACGAACACCTGCAGCCCCACCGCCAGCCACGACGCCAGCGCCCAGCCCGCGGCGGCCAGCAGGCCCCGCGCCGTCACCGGGTGCTCCAGGGGGTCCTGGCGCGCCAGCCGCAGCAGCACCCCCAGCAGCCGGTTCAGGACCGCCGGCACCAGCAGGACGAGCAGCAGCGGCGCCAGCCAGCGCACCCACCCGACCCACGCGCCCCCCGGCAGGTCCGCGCCGCGCAGCGCGAACGGCAGCACGCCCGTCACCAGCAGCCCGGCCGTCGTCATCGACACCAGCAGCGCCACCGCCAGCGCCGAGCCGGTGCGCCGGCGCGGCACCCCCAGGTCGCGGGCCAGCTCCGCCTGCGCCACGAACTGGAACACCGTGCCCGGCACGTACCGCCCGAGCTGGCCGACGAAGAACACCCGCGCCGCACCCCGCCACGGCAGCGGCGAGCCCAGGTCGGCCAGCACCGCGCGCCACGACGCCCCCGACAGGGCCACGTTCGCCACCGACAGCACCAGGGCCAGCGCCACCGCCGGCGCGTCCACCCGCGCCCACGCGTCGGCGATCGCCGCCCGCTCGCGCACCACGTACGCCACCGCGAGCGCCAGCGCCAGCAGCAGGAACGCGCCGCGCACCCACGGCGAGCGCAGCAGCGCGAGGACCCGGCGCAGCACGCGCGTCAGCGCCGGCGGAACGTCAGCAGCACGAACGTGTAGTCCAGCCCCGTGCGGGCCCAGTGCACCGGCCGCTCGGGGTGCGCCAGGACCTCGTCGGTCAGCTCCCCCACCAGCTCCAGCCCCAGCCGCTCCGCCTGCGCGACCAGCTCGCGCACGCCGGCCGGGGAGAAGATGCGCACCGGGGCGCCGTAGGCGGTGATCCCCGTCGTGTCCGGCGGGTCGGCGTCGTAGTCGGTGGACACGCACAGCACCCCGCCGGGGCGCAGCACGCGCGCGGTCTCGGCCAGGAACGCCGGCACCGGAACGCCGTGCTCGATGACGGACATGCACGTCACCGCGTCCAGCGAGCCGTCCGGCAGGCCGGTGTCGGTGACGTCGCCGTGGCGGAACTCCACCCCGTCGCGGTGCACGGGGACGCCGAACTCCAGGTTGATGCCGGACAGGGCGCCGCGATCGGCGCCGAAGCCGTACAGCCGCAGCCACGGCAGCACCGGGGAGTAGCGGGCGCTGCCGGCGTCCAGGACCCGCGCGGTGCGCGAGCCGTCGTCGGCGAGGGTGAGCACCGCCGCGACCGCGCCCAGGGCGTCCCAGTTCTTCGGGGAGTCCGGGTGCGGGGGCAGGCGCAGGCGCCTGGCCTGCGCGACGGCGTCGGCGACCTCCGCGGCGTCCTGCAGCACGCCGGTGCGCGGAACCCCGCTGGGCACCGGCCGGCGCGCCGGCGGGGCGGCGAGCTCACGGGCGGCGAGCTGCTCGCCGACGCGGCGCTGCACCCCCACCCGCGCCCACAGGGCGTGCTCGGCGCCGCGCTTGGCGAGCGCCAGCACCCGCCCGCCGGGCGGGGCCGCGGCCGCCGGGCCCTGCGCGGCGCGGCGCAGCGCGGCCAGGTAGCCGTACCAGGGCTCCTCCAGGTCCGGCGGGCGCACGCCCTCGCGCAGGCGCTGCAGCCCGCCGCCGGTCAGGCGCAGCAGGCCCTCGGCCAGCGCCGGCACGCTGCCGGGCTCGACGAGGACGCCGTCGACGCCGTCACGCACCTGGGCGGGGAACGAGCCGGTGCGGGTGGCCACCACGGGCAGGCCGTGGGCGAAGGCCAGCAGGGCGTTCTGCGAGGCGGTGGCCGTGCGGTACGGCAGCACCAGCGCGTCGTGCTCGGCCAGCAGCGCCGGCAGGTCCGCGGCGGGCACGTACCCCTCGCGCAGCTCCACGCGCCCGCGCAGCCCGGGTGCGCCGGCCAGCTCGCGCACCGCGCGCCCGGCCTCGCCCCACAGCTCCCCGGCGACCGTCAGCCGGGCCGAGGGCACCAGGCGCAGCGCCTCCAGCAGCACGTCCACGCCCTTGTACCCGCGCACCACGCCCAGGCTCAGCAGCCGCACCCCGCCGTCGCGCGGCACCCGCGAGCCGGCCGGGCCGGGCAGCGGCGCACCGCCGGGCAGGTGCGGGGGCAGGTCCGCGACCTCCACGTGCGCCGCGCCGTGCGCGCGGGCCAGCTCGGCCTGCGCGTCGGTGTGCACCAGGACCCCGTCCACGGCGGAGAGCAGCCGGCGCACCAGCAGCGCGTCCCCGGGCCGCGACTCGTGCGGCAGGACGTTGTGGGCCACCACGACGGTGCGCGCGCTGGAGCGGGCCGCGCGCAGCCCCGCCAGCACGCCCAGCAGCGCCGGCACCTGCAGCGGGACCACGTGGGTCAGCACCACCAGGTCGGCCGGGGCGATCCGGCGGCCGGTGCGCGCCCAGGAGGCCGGTGAGCTCCACGCCAGCGAGCGCACCGTGGGCTCGAACTCCGGCACCTCCGGCACGCCGCCGGGCACCTCGGGGCGCCCGGGGTACAGCACCGCGGGGTACTGCCGCGCCCACGAGACCAGCTTCACGTCGGCGCCGGGCTCGGCGGCCAGGTGGCGGGCCAGTTCGGTGGTGTGCAGCGCCGTGCCGCCCTTGGCGGGGTGCGCCGGGCCGACCACGACCACCCGGCGCACCGCGTCGGGCGGGGCGGTCGTGGCGGGCGGGACGGCGGACGGGTCGGCGCTCACGCGGAGTCCCGCGAGCGCACCACGAGGTCGGCCAGCAGCGCCACCGAGCCGATGAGCAGGCCGGAGACCAGCAGCAGCACGGTGTTCGCGGGGAAGTAGAACGCGTGCCGGAACATGTCGGTGACGGCCTTGACGAACCCCAGGCCGAACAGGAACAGCGCCAGCGGCATCAGCACCCGCAGCGGCTCGAAGTACATGACCATCCGCAGCACCTGCAGGATGTAGCGGTAGGCGTCCTTGACGAAGTGGAACTTCGAGGTGCCCGCGCGCTTGGCGTACGCGGTGGGCACGTACTTCACGTCGTGCTGGTTGCACAGGAACGCCAGCGTGATCGTGGTGACGCAGGAGAACCCGGGCGGCAGCAGCCGCAGGTACGGCAGCGAGACCGACTTGCGGAAGGCGCGCAGGCCGGAGTTCAGGTCGGGGATGCGCTGGCGGGCCAGCACCTCGGCGACCTTGCGGATGACGAACTTCGCCGGCACCCGCAGCACCTTGTGGCTGCCCTCCTCGGTGGTGCGCGCGCCCACGACCTGGTCGTAGGAGTCGTCCTCCAGCAGCACCCGCACCAGCTCGGGGATGCGCTCGTTCTCGTACGTCATGTCCGCGTCGGTCCACACGACGATCTCGCCGCGGGCCATCTGCGTGCCGATGCGCCGCACCGTGCCCGAGCCGCCGTTGCGGCGGAACGCCACCACCCGCAGGTGCGGGTAGCGCTGCTCGGCCCCGCGCAGCACGGCGAGGGTGCCGTCGCTGGAGGCGTCGTCGACCGCGAGGAGCTCGTACGCCATGCCGTCGGCGTCCATCGCCGCGGTGATCCGCTCGATCTCCTGCAGGACGTGCGCCTCCTCGTTGTAGCAGGGCAGCACGATCGTGGCGACGGGCGCGACGTCCTCCCCCACGGGGGGCGGCAGCGGTCCGGGGCCGCCGGCGGGCGCCGGCGGGGCGGGCGGGGACGCGACGGCGTCTGCGGGGAGTTCGGGTGCCATGGCGCTGGGGAGCTTACCCAGGCCCCGGCGGGGGTCCCGGCTCCGAACGGCCCGCCGCCCCGTTGCAGCATGGGCCCGTGGACCCCGACCAGCGCAGGGCGCAGCGCGCCGCCCAGGCCCGATCCTTCGGCGAGGCCGCCGCCGTGTACGAGCGCGCCCGGCCCGGTTACCCCGACGAGGCGCTGGACTGGGTGCTGCCGCCGGGCGCCCGCCGCGTGCTCGACCTGGGCGCCGGCACCGGCAAGCTGACCCGCCTGCTGCTCGCGCGCGGCCTGGAGGTCGTGGCGGTCGAGCCCACCGCGGGCATGCGCGAGCAGTTCACCGCGGTGCTGCCGGACGTGGAGGTGCTCGACGGCACCGGCGAGGACCTGCCGCTGCCCGACGGCAGCGTCGACGCCGTCGTCGCGGGGCAGTCCTGGCACTGGGTGGACCCGGAGCGGGCGGCGCCGGAGGTGGCGCGGGTGCTGCGCCCGGGCGGGACGCTGGGGCTGCTGTGGAACGTGCGCGACCCGTCCGTGGACTGGGTGGCGCGCCTGGACCGCACCCTGCCGGGCGCCGGCGAGGAGCACCTGGGCAGCCTCGCGCCGCGCGTGGGCCCGCCCTTCGGGCCGGTCGAGCGCTACGACGTGCGCTGGTCGCGGCCCACGAGCGTGGAGGGGCTGCTGGAGCTGACGATGTCGCGCAGCTGGGTCATCACGCTGGACGAGGCGGGCCGCCGCGCCGTGCTGGACGACGTGCGCCGGCAGGCGCAGGAGCGCCTGGACGCGGTGGGTTCCCTCGAGCTGCCGTACGTGACGCGCTGCTCGCGGACGAAGCTGCCCTGAGGAGCGGGGACGGGTCGGCCCGGGGCGCGGCGCTCACGGCGCCACCCCCGTCACCAGCTCCACGGTGATGGCCTGACCGCCGTCGGGGCGCTCGACCAGGACGCGCTCGTCCTCGCTGGTGCGCACCCGCGCCACCGTGGTGGGCTCCTGCACGCCCAGGGCGCGCAGCGTGTCGGCGGCCGCCAGGTCGCCGCCGGCGGCGACGAGCACCGGGCGCCCGCCGGCGTCGCGCACCCGCTGCGCCTGGCGCTGCACCGCCGCCCGCAGCACGTCCAGGTACTCCTCGGTGCCGGGGCGGCCCTGCGCGGTGGGCACCACGATCGAGGCGGTGGGCACCGAGCAGGTGCCGCGCAGCACCTGCGGCCACTCGTTGCGCGAGCGGGGGTCCACGGCGAGCGCCACGTCGCCCTCCCGGAAGGACGCGCAGGCCTCGGCCACGGCGGCCAGCTGACCGCGCTCGGTGCGCTGCCCGGCCAGCGGGGCCGTGGCCAGCGCCGCCGGCACCAGCAGCAGCACCGCCCCCACGGCTGCCAGGACCGTGCCCGCCCCGCGTCCCGGCAGCACGCGCGACACGGCGGCGGGCAGGGTCCGCACCGCCCACGCCACCGCCGCGGTGGCCAGCAGCACCACCGCCGGCAGCACCAGCGGCACGAACCGCCGGTCCGCCCACGGGTGGTCGGGGGTGATGCCGGGGCGGTACAGCGTCAGCAGCGTCGAGCCGACGGCCACCACGAACGGCGCCGCCCACGCCGGCAGCGGGGCGCGGCCCTGCAGCGCCGGCACCAGGCGCGCCAGCAGCACCACGGCCGCCGCGCCCGCGGCGGCCACCGCGGGCCAGCCCAGGTACCAGGAGAGCCAGTCCACGGAGTGCTCCGCGTAGGTGCGCCCGCCGTCCACCGGCAGCCCCTGCGCCTGCTGCAGCCCGGCGACGAGCCGGCTGCCGGGGTCTGCGGGGTCCTGGCGCACCACCAGCCACAGCGGCCGGCTCGCCAGCCCCAGCAGCACCAGCCCCAGCACCGCGGCCAGCGCGGGGCCCAGCCGCGGGCTGGTCAACCACCGCGTGCGCGCGAGCCGCCCGGTGCGGGCCAGCCGCAGCCCCGCCCAGGACGCGAGCGCCAGCGCCAGCAGGGCGGCGACCAGCGGCAGCAGGGAACCGGCGATCGTGCCCAGGTAGGGCCGTGAGTACGCCACCGCCGCGGCCGCCGCCAGGAGCGTGCTGACCGCGGTGCCGGCCAGCAGGGCGCGGGCCGCGGGGTGGCGCAGCGCCGCCAGCCCCGCCACCACCGGCAGCAGCAGCGCGACCTCGCGCAGGAAGTCGATGCGCACGAAGCCGCAGGCGCCCAGCAGCAGCCCCGCCCCGCCGCCCAGGCGCGCGGCGAGCGTCGGGGTGCCCGCGGCGGCGGTGGCCGCCACCAGCACCGAGGCGGCGGCGGCCAGCACCAGCAGCGCCGGGACCTCCGAGTACGTGGAGCGGTTCACGTGCAGCACCGGCTGCGCCAGGGCGAACGCGGCCACCGCCAGGGGCGCCCAGCGCGGGCCCACGACGCGCGCGGCCAGACCCGCCACCGCCAGCAGGGCGGCCACGGCCACCAGCGCCGGCGCCAGCAGCAGCCCCTCCCAGCCGCCGGCCCACTCCCCCAGCGAGTACAGCGCCGGCGCGCCCAGCAGGAACTGCGGCACGACGTCGGTGCCGACCTCGTAGAAGGCGGGGCTGGCGATCGTCACGTTCGGGTCGGCCAGCGCCTGCGCGCCGCCGAGCGCCGCGAGCGAGGGGTCCACGGGCAGTCCGTGGTGGGTGGCCAGGTGGTGCGCGTACAGGGCCTGCGAGCCGGCGTCGCGGCGCAGCACGACGTGCTCGGCGCGGGTCAGGCCGGCCCAGAGCCCGCCGGCGACGGCCACGGCGAGGCTGCTCAGCGCCGCCCACGCCGGAGCTGGGACGGCGGGCACCGCCCAGGCCGGGCGCGCGGCCAGGACGGCGGCGACCAGGCACACCGGCAGCGCCGTCCAGGGGGCCCACAGGTCCAGCAGGACCAGCGGCACGGCGACCGCGGTGACCGCGGCGACGGCCGCGGCCAGCACCACGGGGACCCGGGTCAGCAGCACCCCGGCCCAGGCGGGCTCGGGACGCACTGCGCGGTCGGCGGTCGCGGCGTCGACGCGGGGGGCTGCGGGCACGCGGGGACGCTAGCGGCTCCCGCCGACGCCACCGCCCACCCCACCCACCCCGCCACACCCCGCGGTGATCGAGGAAGTCGCCACTTCCTTGATCACCGCGATCTCGGGCGGGGTGGGCCGTAGCGTGGGGGCGTGCCGCCCTCGACGCCCCGCTCGGTGCCCGCGCTGCTGCAGACCCTCGTCGCCGGCGACCCCACCGCGCCCCGCCTGACCTTCTACGGCGAGCGGTACGCCGACACGGGCGAGCGGGTGGAGCTGTCCGCGCGCGTGCTGGCCAACTGGGTCGCCAAGACGGCGAACCTGCTGGAGGAGGAGTTCGACACCGGTCCCGGCACCCGCGTCGCGCTGGACCTGCCGGCGCACTGGCGCACCCTGGTGTGGCAGCTGGCGGTGCTGTCCACCGGTGCGCACGCGCTGACGGGCGCGCACGAGGACGCCGACGTCCTCGTCTCGGCGAGCGCCGCGGCGCTGGGCGGCGGCCCCGCCGACCGGGTCGCCGTGTCCCTGGCACCGCTGGCCACGTCGTTCGGCGCGGAGCTGCCGGCCGGGGTCCTGGACTACGCGCGGGTCGTCACCGGCTACGGCGACGTGCACGCCCCCCTGGCCGAGCCGGCGCCCGGTGACGGGGCCCTGGACGGCCTGACCCACGGCTCGCTGCTGGCCGAGGCCGCCTCCGCCGGCGCCGCCTGGCCGGTGGGGGTGCGCCTGCTCACCGACGTCGGCCCCGCCGACGCGGTCCGCGGCCCGCTGGCCGCCTGGTGCCGCGGCGGTTCCGCGGTGCTCACCCCGGACCTGGCCGCGCTGCCGGAGGCGGTCGCCGCGCAGGAACGGGTGGACGCGCGGCTGCCGCGCACCTGACCGTGCCGCCCGCCGCACCCCGCTCCGGCGGGGCGGGGACCGCCGTGCACGCCGTGGTCCTGGCCGCGGCGACCGTCGCCGCCTCCGCGGGCCTGGCCGCCCTCGGCCTGCCCTCGCCCACGCTGTTCGCGGGGCTGGTCACCGGGCTGCTCGACGCGCTGCTGCTGCCGCGCCCGCTGCCGCTGCCGCGCGGCACGGGGACGGCGGCGCAGGCCGTCGTCGGCGTGACCATCGGCACCCTCGTGCAGCTGTCGACGCTGGCCGCGCTCGGGGAGCACTGGCTGCCCGTGGTGCTGGTGACCCTGGGCACGCTGGCGCTGAGCCTGGGCACCGGTGCGCTGCTGGGCCGGCACCGCGACGTGGACCCCGTCACGGGCGCGTTCGCCCTGGTGGCCGGCGGCGCGAGCGGCCTGGTCGTCATCGCCCGCCAGCTCGGTGCGGACGAGCGCGTCGTGGCGGTCGTGCAGTACGTGCGGGTGCTGGTGGTGGTGCTGTCCCTGCCGGTGGTGCTGCACGTGGCGTTCGGGGTGCGCGCGCAGGGGGCGGTGGCGCCCGCGGCGGGCGGCCCGCTGTGGGCGGGCCTGCTGCTGGTCGTGGTGTGCGGCGTCGCGGGGCGGTGGCTGGGCCGGGTGGCGCACCTGCCGGCGGCGTCGCTGCTGGGGCCGATGCTGCTGGCGGCGGCGGTGTCGCTGGGGGGCCTGGCCGGCGCGGCGCGGGTGCCGGGCACGCTGGAGGCGCTGGCGTACGCGCTCATCGGCCTGCAGGTGGGCCTGCGGTTCACCCCGGCGAGCCTGGCGAGCGTGGCGCGGGTGCTGCCGGCGGCGCTGGCGCTGATCGTCGTGGGCGTGGCGGGCAGCGCCGGCCTGGCGGCGCTGCTGTCGGCGGCGACGGGGCTGCCGCTGCTGGACACGTACCTGGCGACCACGCCGGGCGGGCTGTACGCGGTGCTGGCCGCGGCGGTCGGTTCCGGCGCGGACGCCACGTTCGTGCTCAGCGTGCAGGTGCTGCGGCTGCTGGTGATGCTGCTGGCGGCGCCGGTGCTGGCGCGCGCCCTGGCCGGCGGAGCGCTCAGGCGCCGCCGGGACCCGCCGCCACCAGCCGACCCGACCCCGTGATCATCAGCGGGTGCTCGGCGGCCGTGGCGAACGCCGAGCGCCCGCGCGCCAGCACCACCCCGGAGGTCGCCGACTCCACCCGCACCTCGCCGTCCAGGCACAGCAGCGCGCGCGGCACCGCGCGCTCCCAGCGGGTGCGGGCGCCGGGGCGCACCTGCAGGACGCTCAGCGCGAAGTCGTCGACGTCGCCGGGGGCGAAGAGCACCTCGTCGTCGGACACGCGCCGCGGCGGCAGCAGCGGCGGCGGCAGCACGCGGAAGTCCAGGACCCGCAGCAGCTCGGGCACGTCGACGTGCTTGGGCGTCAGGCCCCCGCGCAGCACGTTGTCGGAGCTGGCCATGAGCTCGACGCCGGTGCCCGACAGGTAGGCGTGCACGTTGCCCGCCGGCAGGTACAGCGCCTCGCCCGCCGCCAGGCGCACCTGGTTCAGCAGCGTGGACACCAGCACGCCCGGGTCGCCGGGGTGGTGCTCGGCCAGCAGGACGACGCAGCGCGCGGAGTCGTCGTCGACGTCGCGGCAGGCGGTGGCGACGGCGCCCGCCAGGGGCGCGGCGGCGTCCTCGGCGGCGTCCAGCAGCCGGGTGGTGGCGGCGCGCAGGGCGACGCTCTCGTCGGCGCCGGCGAGGTCCTGCAGCAACCCCGTGAGCAGGTGGTCCGCGGCGGGCGGCAGCGGCGGCAGGTCCAGCCCGGTCAGCAGCTCGCGGGCCGCGGCCGGGGAGCGGAACCCCGCCACGGCCGCGAACGGCTCCAGCGCGTACAGCAGTTCCGGTTTGTGCTCGTCGTCGCGGTACAGCCGGTGCGGGGCGTCGTGCGCGACGCCCGCGGCCTCCTCCTCGGCGTACCGGCGCTGCGCGGTGGCGCGGTCGGGGTGGGCCTGCAGGGACAGCGGCGCGGCCGCGGAGAGGACCTTCAGCAGGAACCCGAGCCGGTCGCGGCGGCGCTGCGGGCCCAGCACGCCGGCCGGATCGGCGGCGACGACCTCGTCCAGCGGCCGGGGCGCGCCCCCGCCGGCGGGCGCGGCCAGCGAGGGGGCCGAGGGGTGCGCGCCGATCCACAGCTCCGCCTGCGGGCCGCCGTCGGGCTCGGTGCCCAGCAGGCCGGGGATCGCGTGCGTGCTGCCCCAGGCGTAGGGCTGGACGCGGTTGTCGAGGACGAACACCCTGCGCACCCTAGGGAACGAGGTGCGCCTGCGGGGGTGAACGGCCGCCCGGAACGCGTGGGCGGCCGCCTCCCGTGGCTACGATCACGGGCATGAGCGTTCTGGTGACGGGCGGTGCGGGGTTCATCGGCTCCCACGTGGTGCGGCTGCTGCAGCAGCGCGGCGAGGACGTCGTGGTGGTCGACGACCTGTCCAACGGCCGCGCCCAGCGGGTGGGCGACTCCCCCGTGGTGCAGGTGGACCTGGCCGCCGAGGGCGCGCAGGAGGTGCTGCGCGGCGCCTTCGCCGAGCACTCCGTGGACGCGGTGATCCACTTCGCCGCCCGCAAGCAGGTCGGCGAGTCCGTCCAGCGGCCCGCCTGGTACTGGCAGCAGAACGTCGGCGGGCAGGCGAACCTGCTGCAGGCGATGCAGGACGCGGGGGTGGGCCGGCTGGTGTTCTCCTCCTCCGCCGCCACCTACGGCGCCCCGCAGGTCGACGTGGTGCGCGAGGACGGCCCCGCCGAGCCCATCAACCCCTACGGGCAGACCAAGCTCGTGGGCGAGTGGATGAACCGCGCCGCGGGGGTGGCGTGGGGGTTGCGCTCGGCGAACCTGCGCTACTTCAACGTCGCCGGTGCCGGCTGGCCGGACCTGGGCGACGCGGTCGTCATGAACCTGATCCCCATCGTGTTCACCGCGCTGGACGCCGGCCGCGCCCCGGTCGTGCTCGGCGACGACTACCCCACCCCCGACGGCAGCTGCGTGCGCGACTACGTGCACGTCCTGGACCTGGCCGAGGCGCACCTGGCCGCGCTGGACCACCTGGCGGGCGAGGCCGCCGAGGAGGGGCACGACGTCTTCAACGTCGGCACCGGTGCGGGCGCCTCCGTCTTCGAGGTGCTGCGCGTGGTGCGGGAGGTCACCGGGATCGACGTGGAGCCGGAGGTGCGCGAGCGGCGCGCGGGCGACCCCCCGCGGCTGGTCGCCGACGTCACGCGCATCCGCGAGGAGCTGGGCTGGACGGGCTCGAAGGGCCTGCACGACATCGTCTCCTCCGCCTGGGAGGCGTGGCGCGCCGCGCGCTGAGCACCGCGCTGGACCTCGTGCCGCAGGGCCGGTTCAGCCGTGCGGCAGGAGCACGCTGATGAGCAGCACCACGGGCACGCACAGCACCGTGGTCAGCAGCACCGTGTCGCGGGCCAGCTCCACCCCGGCGCCGTAGCGCACCGCGAAGGTGAAGACGTTCTGCGCCGTGGGCAGGGCGGCGACCACGGTCGCGGCGTACGTGCCCGCGGGGCCGACCCCCAGCCCCCACCGGGCCGCCGCGTACGTCACCGCGGGCTGCACGAACGCCTTCAGCGCGGTGGCCAGCAGGACGTCGGTGCGCCGCCAGCTCGCCGAGACCCGCCCGTGCAGGGACATGCCGAACGCCAGCAGCGCCCCGGGCACCGCGAGCCCGCCCAGCAGCTCCAGGGGGCGGTCCAGCGCGGTGGGCAGCAACGCCCCGGAGGCGCTGAGCGCGAGCCCGGCGGCCCCGGCCAGCAGGATCGGGTTGAGCAGGGGCGCCACGAGGCGGCGCGCGCGGGCGGCGCGCCCCGGCGGCCGCGCGCGCTGCCCGGTGAGGTCCAGCACCGCCAGCGCCACCGGGGAGAGCACCACCATCTGCAGCAGCAGCGCCGGCAGCACGGCCGTCAGGTCGCCCAGCACGTACGCGGCCACCGGCAGCCCGATGTTGACGGCGTTGACGTAGCAGGACGACAGGGCGCCGATCACGGCCTCGCGCACGCCCAGGTGCAGTCGCCGGCGGGCCAGGACCCACCAGAGCACCGCGCAGGCGACGACCCCCGCGCCGGTGAGCGCCACCTGCCCGGACAGCAGCTCGCGCGGGTCGGTGCCCGCGAGGGTGCGCACCAGCAGTGCGGGGGTGCCCACGAAGAACACCAGCCGCGAGACGACCGCCTGCGCCCCCGGCCCGAGGGCGCCGGTGCGCCCCAGCAGGTAGCCGACGGCCACGACGCTCGCCACGACGACGAAGCCGGTCAGGACACCGCTCACGTTCGCCGGCCGGCGGGGACGGGCGGGGGCGGCGGCACGCCCCGAGGTTGAGGCGCGCCGGGCACGCTCCCGTGCCGGGCCGCCACGGGGACGAGGGAGCGGCTAACCGGCCTCCTCCCCCTCCCCCTCGCGGGAGCGCCTGACGTACCAGGCGGCGAGGAAGTACAGCGCCACGACGGTGAAGGTGATCTTCGCGAGCCACACGAGGGGGCTGCCGTCGTCGAACCACAGGGTCCACGTCAGCACGGCGAGGGCCGCGTAGAGCATCCCCGACCGCTTGGACTGCTCCAGCGTCCTCGTCGCCCGCCACCAGGGTTGCCTCGCCATGGCGGACAGTGTGACGTGCCGGGGAGCCACGGCGCCCTCCGGCAGCGGGACTCCCCCGCGGCGAGGTCACGGTGACGGCAGCAGCGGACCGCCTGGCGCAGGAGCAGGACGTTGCGCTGCGCGGCGAGCTCCTCGTCGCCGGGGTCGTGGCCGGGGGCGATGCGCAGGGCGAGCTGGGCCGCGGTGGTGCCCGCGGCGAAGGTGGCGCGGAACAGCGCGCCCACCTCGGCCGGGTCCTCCACGAGGTCCACGTGCACCGTGCCGATCCGCCCGCCGCTGAGCAGCTCGGCGGGCGCGCCGCCGCGGAAGTTCACCCGCCACGGTGCACCGGTGAAGACCAGTCGCCGCCCGGCGACGTCGTGCACCCCCACGGGCACCTCGAAGCGGCGCCCGCTGCGCCGGCCGGTGAACCCGAGCACCGCCACCGGCAAGCGGGCGCCGAACCGGGTCGGGGTCGGGCGGCGCCGGTGCCGCTTCAGCCGGCGCGGCGTGAGCGCATCGCCTCCAGCTGGGTCAGCGAGGTGTCGGTGCTCAGCCGGGCGTACTCGGCGGAGTCCACCGCGTGCAGGGTGATGCGGCCGTGCTCGTCGTGGTGCAGGCCCCAGCCGTACGTCTTGGGCAGCGGCGAGGCGCGCAGGCAGGCGCGGGGCTGGGCGAAGTGCTCCACCAGCAGCCGCTGCAGCTCCTCGGCGGGCAGCTGCTCCAGGTCGCCGACGTCCTCGCGGGCGCGCAGCCCGGGTGAGCTGGCCAGCAGCACCTCCTCCTGCGTGTAGTGCCCGGGGCGCGCGGTGAGCATCGCGTGCTGCACCCCTGCCACGGTGGGCCGGGCCCGCGCGGGCGGCGCTTGCCCGGTGGCGGCCCGGCAGTCCCCGGCCACGGAGATGAAGGTGTCGCGGTAGCCCACGCCTCTTCCTACCGCGCGGCGCCGGGGTGGGGGGGCCGCATCGGGTGGTTCGGGGTGGCTCGGTGCGTCGCGCCCACCGCGAGGGCGCGACCGCTCGTGCGCGCGCGGTCCAGCACGGAGGCGGCAGCAGGACCGCGGCCCGGACGGTGCGCACCGGCGGGCGGAGCAGCGTCTTCGCCGGCGGTGGCCGGCGCCGTCGGGGCAGGTGCGTGGGGCACGGGTGCAGCGCGTGCGCTGGCACGTGGGACGGCGTGGCCTGTACCGGGAGCTGGATGCGGTGCCGCCGCGCCCACGCGGTGGTGGACCGGCTGGAGTCGGGGTGCGCCGGCCCGTGAGGTAGCGCTGGGCCTGCCCGGTTCGACGCGCGATCGTGTCGCGACGTGCCCCTGGAGGTGCGCGGACGGCGGGATGACCGCGCACTCCCGCAACCCCCGCGGGGGCTCGCCCGCTCACTTGCCGTGATGGAAAGCGAGAGCTAGCTTTCCATCATGGAAAGCGACTCCAGGGCCACTCCGGACGACGCCCGCGCCGCCCTGCAGGAGATCACCGACACGCGCCGGCGCTTGGCCGAGCGCATCACCTCCCCGTGGTGGTACCGCCTAGGGGCCGCTGCGTGCACCGCCTCCCTCTTCCTCGGCGTCGGCCTGCTCGTGGGCAGGCCCGATGCCGGCAGCAGCGCGGAGTCGGCATCCACACTGCTGATCGTGCTCGGGGCGATCTTGGCGCCGATGGCCCTGCTGGCGGCGCTGAGGCGCTCGACGGGGATCTCCATCGAGCGCTACGGCGAAGGCCTGGGCACCTGGTACGCCGTCGTGTTCGGATTGTTCGCGCTCGGGTTCTCGCTGCAGGCCTTCGCCGGCGTCCCCCTGGCCCTGCCCGTCGCCGGGATCGGTGCCTTCGTGGCCACGGTGCTCACCGAACGGCGCATCGACGACCTGCTGCGCCGGCGCGTGCGCGACGGCCGTAGTGCGCAGGCGGACGCGTGAGCGCGCAGGCGCGCCCGGTCTTCGACGAGATCGTCCACGCCCCCAACCGCCTGCAGATCTGCGCGATGCTCGCCGCAGTGGAGGCGCTGGACTTCGCCACAGTGCGCCAGGCGCTGGCCATCAGCGACTCGGTGCTCAGCAAGCACGTCAAGGTCCTGGCGGACGCCGGGTACGTGCACACCTCCAAGACCCCGCACGGTTCGCGAACGCGCACCTGGCTCTCCTTGACCGACGCCGGCCGCGTCGCTCTGGAGGGTCACCTGGCGGAGTTGCGCCGCATCGCAGCCCTGGCCACGACCCCCTGACCACGACCCCCTGAGCACATGGCGCCAAGCGCGCAGACAAGAACGTCTGATGACAGCGCGGACAGCGCGCGGATTGCGGGATGACCGTGAAGTCGTCCGGCGGGTAGCTACGCCGGCGGCTGCGGTCGGGTCTCGAGCCGGGCATCGGCCGAGAGAGCGTCGATGAGGGTGCGGGGACCGGCCACGACGGTGCTGTCGGCGTCGAGGTCGGTCAGCACCAGCCAGGAGCGGTCAGCCGGCCACAGGGCGGTGGGGCCGTGACGCTCGAACCAGTGACGGTCTCGGTAGCGCCAGGTGCGTCCCAGCGTGCGCACCGCGGCCAGTGAGCCGGCCAGCAGCAGGCAGGTGCGCAGCAGCTGGACGCGGGGCGCGGCGGTGAGCACCTGCGCGTCGAAGGCCGGCTCCTGCGGCGGTTCGGCGTGGTACGGGTCGCCGTAGAAGCCGACGTGCGCGCCGCCGCGCACCCACGGCAGGTCCTCATCGACGGCGAGGACACAGGCGGCGGCGGGTCCGGACCAGCGCACCAGGTGGCTCAGCAGCGCATCCCAGCCGCTCTCGCCGAGCTCGCCGAGGTCGGGTGCGCCGCCGGGCCAGTCGTTGCGGGTGCTGCGGCGGGTGTGCACGGTGCCGCAGACGTCGTCCCAGGTGCTGGTCGGGTGTAGGAGGTGGCCGGTGTGCGCGGCCACCTGCGCCCAGGTGACGGGGACGCCGTCGGCGTCGCTGGCCGGGTGCAGCAGCGAGGTGGTGGCCGCGAAGGCGTCGATCGTGGCGCCGCGGGGGGTGAAGAGGTCCAGCGGCAGGGCATCGGTCAGCCAGGTGGCGGTGGTGTCGGGTGGGGCCGGCTGCAGGTGCTGGAGGCTCACCGGGCCAGTGTGGAGCGGTCGCTGTTCCGCATCCCCGCAGCTGGACATCGGCGCGACCGTGAAGTCGCCAGCGGCTCATGATCGCGCGTGGCCAGCGGGATGACCGGGAGATCGGTGCGCGGCCCGGTGCCAGGTGCCTGCAGCGGTTCGGCCTTGCTCAGGCTGCTTCCATCGCCCAGTCGGGGACGGCGGAGGTGAACGCCACCGTGGTCCAGTACTGCTCCTGAGCAGGGGTGAGTTCGCCTGTGGTCCCAGGTTGGGCGGGAGGCTTGAGCAGGACGTGGAAGGGGTGGGAGTCCACGTCGCCGCTGCGGACCACGACGACCGGTGCATCACCGAGTGCCTTCTGGCAGGCGGGGAGCTCGTCGCGGCAGACGATGACGCCAGAAGCATCGGTCATGACGTCCAGGACGGGGTGGTCCCACCACGTGCTCGTGAAGGCCATGGAGATGTCGGCGGGCAGCTCAACAGGGACAGCGAACGTGTCCGGATAGCGCTGCATCGATTCCCGGACCTGACGCCGCCAGTCGATGAGGTCGTCCCCGGGGCGGTCGGGTCCGTCGATGGGCAGTTGCACAAACTCCGGCTGGACGTAGGGGCCTGGTTGCGGTGTGGCCGTCGCGTTGGACGCGGTCGCGGCCTGCTCGCTCGTGGATGGTGGCGAGGCGGCGGGGCTCGTGTCAGCGCACGCAGCGAGGGTGACTGCTGCGGTCAAGGTCAGCGCGGCTGCTGCTGGGTGTCGCCCACCGTGGTGGCTGCTTCGGTTCTTCTCATCGAGGACCGCGGTCAGCCGTTGACGCAGTGCGCAGGGTGTCCGCATGGTCCGATCATGACCTAGGACCGGCGCGAGGTGGGTCGTTCCCGTTCGAGTCGGGGCCGGCCGCAACCGCCCGGATCTCGACAAGATCGTGAAGTCGCCGGCCGCCAGCGACAGCGCGCACAACGCGGGATGACCGCGAACACTCACCGCAGGACTTCCACCTCGCAGGTGATGCCCGGCGCACGGGACAGGCGGGCGTCGGCGGTGACCAGGACGATGCCCAGCACCTCGGCCAGTGCGACGTAGGCGGCGTCGTAGCTGGTGACGGTGTGGCGCAGTTCCCAGCAGCGGTGCAGCAGGGGCCGGTGAGCGGCCCGGCGCAGGGGCAGGTCGACGAGGTCGTTCAGCGCCAGGTCGGCGCGACGCTCGGGCAGGCGACCTCCGTTCGCGGCACGGCGCAGGACGGAGGCCACCTCGAGGTCGATCACTTCGGGGGCGGTGAGCACCTCGCCTCGTAGACGATCCCGGGCGCGGTCCCCGTCGGGCCCGTCGTCGGTCAGGGCGGGGGCGAGGACGCTGGCGTCAACGACGATCACGGTCGTCGCGCACCGCCTTCAGCGCGTCGCGGAAGGACAGGCTGCCACCTGCTCGTCCGCCGGCGCGTTCGAGCACCTCGTCGAGGGAGGGGGTGCTGGCTTCCTCGACGAGCTTGGCCAGGAGGTACTCCTGCAGGGACTGGTGGGCCAGGGCCGCGCGGCGGCGCAGGACGGCGTGCGTCTCGTCGGGGACGTCCTTGATCTGAACGCTGGGCATGGCGCCATTTTGGCGCTGCTGGCGCCGGTGTGCAATCGCGTGGTCACCGGCAGGAGCGCGGAGTCGCCCTCCCGCGGTCCGCGGACGTCGCCGAGCACCCCACCGCCGTCGTCGCGGTGCCGCCGCGCGAGCGCGGTCACGACGACGAGGCGGCGAGCGCCGGGCGCACGTCCACGGCGTCGGGAGCCAGCGGCGGCGTTGCTAGGGTCGGACGACTCGTCCGGGTGTCCCGGACCCGGGCGGGCCGGCGAGGTCGGCCGGTCCGCCGCGCCAGCCCTCCCCGACCGTCCTGGAGACGCTCCGTGATCGACGCCCTCGGCAACCCCCGCTCCGTGCTGCTGCTCGGAGGGACCTCGGACATCGGCCTGGCCGTCGTGGAGCGGCTCAGCCCGCAGCGTCCGCTGGAGGTCACCCTGGCCGCCCGCCCGGGCGAGCGCCGCGACGCGGCCGTGGACCGCCTGCACGGGCGCGGCCACGTGGTGCGCACCGTGGACTTCGAGGCCACCGACACCGCCTCGCACGAGCGGGTCGTCGCCGAGGCGTTCGCCGCGGGGGACGTGGACGTGACGGTGCTGGCCTTCGGGGTCCTGGGCGACAACGAGGAGTCCTGGCAGGACGCGGACGCCGCCGAGCTGGTGGCGACGGTGAACTACACCGCCCCGGTGCGCCTGGGCGTGCTGCTGTCGCAGCGGCTGCGGGCGCAGGGCCACGGGGTGCTGGTGGCGCTGTCGTCGGTGGCGGGTGAGCGCGCGCGCCGCTCCAACTTCGTCTACGGGTCCTCCAAGGCGGGCTTCGACGCGTTCTTCACGGGGCTGCGCGAGGCGCTGCGCCCGGCGGGGGTGCGGGTCGTCGTGGTGCGCCCGGGCTTCGTCACCACGAAGATGACGGAGGGGCTGAAGGCGGCCCCGCTGTCCGTGTCCGCGGAGCAGGTGGCGGAGGTCGCCGTCGACGCCGTGCGCACCGGCAAGGAGACCGTGTGGGCTCCGGAGCCGATGCGCTGGGTGATGTCGGCCCTGCGCCACGTGCCCGCACCGGTGTTCCGCAGGCTGCCGCTGTGACGGCTGCGCGCGGGGGGCAGCAGCGCGGACGGTGACGAGCGAGGTCGATCTGAGCACTGAGGCGCGCACGCAGCAGGCGGCACGCGTCCCCCGGGCGCGCACGCGGGCCGGCGCCACCGCGCACCGCCCGCCCGTGGTGGTGCGGTCCCGGCGCGTCCGGCCCGGGCCGGACGCGGTGCTCGGGCTGGTGTGGGCGCTGGTGGGCCTGGGGGTGTTCTCCTGGCGGGTGGGCGTGCCGAGCCCGTGGCGCGACGAGGCCGTGACGGTGGCGGTGGCGAACCGCAGCGCCGAGCAGATCTGGCGGCTGGTGCAGCACGTGGACCTGGTGCACGCGCCGTTCTACTTCCTCGTGCACGCCCTGTTCGGGCCGTCGGCGACGGTGGTGCAGGCGCGCTGGCCGTCGGTGCTGGCGGCGGCGGCCACGGCTCCGCTGCTGCACGGGTTGGCGCGGCGCCTGGCGCTGCCGGCGGTGGGCCCGCGCACGGCGCGGCTGGCCGGGGCGACGGCGGCGGCGCTGTGGGTGGCCACCCCCCTGGTGAGCCGCTACGCGCAGGAGGCGCGGCCGTACGCGCTGGCGACGCTGGTGGCGACGGCCTCGGCGTACCTGCTGGTGCGGGCGTGCGGTTCGGCGCGGCGCGGCTGGTGGGTGGGGTACGCCCTGACGCTGCCGCTGCTGACGGCGCTGAACACGCTGGCGCTGATGGTGCTGCCCGCGCACGCCGGGTTGCTCCTGCTGCGCGGGGCCGGTGCCGTCGCGGGTGCGCGGCGCCGCGGGGCCGTGGCCGGCGGGGCGGGCCTGCTGCTGGCGCTGCCGCTGCTGGTGGCGCAGAGCACCCAGCAGGGGCAGGTGGCGTTCCTGCGCCCGCCGCTGCTGCGGCAGCTGGGCGAGCACGTCGTCTTCGCGCTGGGCTCGCCGCTCACCGTGGCGCTGGCCGCGGGGGCGGTGGCGCTGGCGGTGTGGCGGGCGCGTGGCCGGGCGCTGCTGGCGGTGGGCCTGCTGTGGGGCGCGGCGCCGGTGCCGGCGCTGTGGCTGCTCTCGCAGGTGCACCCGCTGTGGACGACCCGCTACCTGGTGGTGGTGGTCCCGGGGACGTGCCTGCTGCTGGCGGCGGCGGTGACCGCGGCGCTGCCCGGCGCGCGCGGGGGCCGGTGGGTGCGGTGGGTGCGGGTGCTGCCGGCGGCGGTGGCGCTGGTGCTGGTGGCCGGCACGGCGCTGGCGGGGCTGCGGGTGCAGCTGGTGTTCCGCGACGCGCAGCTCGGTCACGCCGAGGACCTGCGCGGCACGGCGGCGTACCTGGCCGAGCACGCCCGCGCGGGCGACGGGCTGCTGTTCGTGCCGGACGGCGAGTACCGCTACCGGGTGCTGACCCAGCTGTACCCGGAGGCGTTCGCGGGGCTGCGGGACCTGGCCCTGGACCGGCCGGCGGCGGAGTCGGCGACCCTGGTGGGCACGGTGCTGCCGCCGCAGGAGCTGGCGGGGGCGCTGGAGGGCACCGGGCGGGTGTGGGTCGTCGGCGGCTCCGGGCCGGTGGTCACGGCCAGCGAGCAGGACCGCGAGACGCTGCGGCTGCTGCAGGAGGGGTACCGGGTGGCGCGCGAGCAGCACCTGCGGGCCTTCGGGGTGCGGCTGTACGTGGCGCGGGACCGGCCGGGAGCGGTGCTGGCGGCCTGACGGGGACGCCCGCGGGACCTCCCCCGCGCCCCACCGGTTCCCTCCGCCTCGTTCACATCACCTCCACCGTCGTCTAGGTTTCGGCACTGGTGGGGCGTCACCGACCGGTGACCCCTCGGAACGACGGACGGAGCGCCCCGGCGATGACCCCTGCACCGCAGCGACGACGACCCCTGCCGGAGCCCCGCCGCGGCGGGACCCCGGTGAGCCGCCGCGCGGCCCTGGGCGGCACCGGGGCCGGGCTGCTGGCCCTGCTCGCCGCACCCCCGGCGCAGGCCGCGCCGGCCGCGGTGGGCGGTGCGGGCCTCAGCAGCGCCTCGGCGCTGCCGCTGCCGGTGTCGGGCTCCACGCGCTCGCTGCCGCTGGCGGCGGCCGGGAGCGGCTCGGGGCCGCTGCTGCGCACCGCCCCCGGCGGGGGTGCTGCCACGGCGCTGCCCGGGGACGGCGCCTCCCCGGCGGGCGGCGAGCTGACCGAGGTCACCGTGGACGTCGACGGGGGCAGCCTGCTGGGCGTGGTGCTCGGCGGCGCGGGCGCGGACGGGGCCGGGCCGGTGGCGGTGCGGGTGCGCCCCGCGGGCGGCGAGTGGGGTGCGTGGAACGAGCTGTCGCTCGTGGACAGCGGCCCCGACGCGACCGCCGACGGGGCGGGCGGCGCGGGCGTCGTCGCCACGGAACCGCTGTGGACGGGCCCGCTGGGCGCCGCGCAGGTGCAGGTGCGGCTGCGCGCCGCCGACGCGGCCGCGGCCCGGCTGGAGGTCGTCGACCCCGGCGAGCGCGACGGCGACGCACCCGCCGCGGCGGGGGTGGCGCGGCTCGCGGCGGCGGGCGGCGCGCTGGCGGAGAGCGCACTGGCGCAGAGCGCGCAGTCGGTGGACGAGCGGGTGGCGCTGGCCGCGCCCGCGATCCGCACCCGCGCGGCCTGGGGCGCCGACGAGACCCTGCGCAAGTCCTCCGCCTCCTACAGCAGCACCCTCAAAGCCGCCGTGGTCCACCACACCGCCGACCCCGGCACCTACACCCAGGCCCAGGTCCCCGCCGTCATCCGCGGCATGTACCGCTACCACACCGTCACCCTCGGCTGGGCCGACCTGGGCTACAACTTCGTCGTCGACCGCTTCGGCGGCATCTGGGAAGGCCGCGCCGGCGGCACCACCCGCCCCGTCGTCGGCGCCCACGCCGGCGGCTTCAACGTCGACACCTTCGGGGTGTCCATGATGGGCGACTACACCTCGGCGGCCCCCTCCGCGGCCTGCCTCGAATCCGTCGCTCAGGTCATCGCCTGGAAGTTCTCCCTGCACGGCATCAACCCCACCGGCACCACCCAGCTGACCAGCGCCGGCGGCGGCACCGCCCGCTACGCGCGCGGCACCACCGTGACGCTGCGCACCGTCAGCGCCCACCGCGACGTCGGCTACACCGCCTGCCCCGGCAACGTCGGCTTCACCAGGATGGACACCATCCGCACCCGCGTGGCCCAGCTGGCCGCCGGCGGCGCCGCCACCGCCAGCGCCGTCGACACCAAGTACGCCCAGCTCGGCGGCGCCCGCTCCCTGGGCTCCCCCACGCGTGCGGAGGGGTCGGCGCGCGACGGCGGGCGGTACCGCCACTACGAGGCGGGGTCGATCTACTCGCACCCGTCCGCGGGGACGCACGCGGTGCGCGGGCTGATCCGGGAGAAGTACGCCTCGCTGGGCTGGGAGAACTCCTTCCTGGGGTACCCGCTGACCGACGAGGTGGCGCTGCCCGGCGGGGCGTTCAACCACTTCCAGGGCGGCTCGATCTACTTCTCCCCGCGCACCGGCGCGCGCGTGGTCTTCGGCGCGATCCGCGACCGGTGGGCCTCGCTGGGCTGGGAGAACTCGCACCTGGGCTACCCCAGCAGCGACGAGTACGACGTCGCGGGTGGGCGGCGCAGCGACTTCACCGGCGGCAGCATCACGTGGCGGGCCCGTGACGGGCGCCTGACCGTGCGCTGACGGGGCGCCGCGGGGCGCAGAGCCCAGCACGCTGTCACCCTCAGTGAATGGACTATCAGCGCTTCGTTACCGACTCGTGCCCTGGAGCACCTTGAGCCTCAGCCGTCGCTCGGGGAGGGTGGCAGGCGATGCCGGCCCCCGCTCAAGCCCCAGCCGTCAGGTGCCGATGCCCGTGACGTGCGTTGACCCGTGTGGGTGCGACCGCCTCTGTCGTCGAACGAAGGACCGAGCTGCCATGCGGTGGACCGCGACTGCCCAGCAGGAGACCCGGAACCGTCCCGGGACGGACGGGGCGCTCTCGCGACGCGCCCTGCTGCGCGCCGGGGGTGGCGCCGGGGTGCTGTCCGCCCTGGTCTGCCTGGGCGGCACCGCCCGCCCGGCCTCGGCCGCCCCGGGCACCGCGCTGAGCAGCGGCGCCCCGGCCGTCGGCGGCTCCACCACCAGCTACCCGCTGGCCCAGCACCCCGGCACCGCCGCCACCGCGGCACCCGCCCCGCGCGGGGCGACGACCCGCTCCCTGCACGCGGGCACCGCGCTGAGCGTCGTGCGCGTCGAGGTCGCCGGCGGCCGGATGGTCGGCGTCACCTTCCCCCGCGGCACCGCCGCCGAGTCCGTCGCGGTGCGCACCCGCAACGGCGAGGGCGCCTGGTCGGCGTGGAGCGAACTGCCGCTGAACGACAACGAGGCCGACCCCGGCACCCTCGAGGCCGACGGCCGGGTCGCAGGCTCCGACCCCCTGTGGGTCGGGTCGCAGGGCGCCCTGACCACCGTCGAGGTGCGCCTGCCCGCCGCGGACGTCGCCCACGCCGAGCTGCACGTCGTCGACCCCGGGCACAGCCCCGCCGACGCGCTCGCCGCCACCTCCGGGAGCACCACCGGCGCCGACACCTCCGAGGTGCTGCTGCGCAGCACCGGTGCGCAGTCGGTGGACGAGCGGGTGGCGCTGGCCGCGCCCGCGATCCGCACCCGCGCGGCCTGGGGCGCCGACGAGACCCTGCGCAAGTCCTCCGCCTCCTACAGCAGCACCCTCAAAGCCGCCGTGGTCCACCACACCGCCGACCCCGGCACCTACACCCAGGCCCAGGTCCCCGCCGTCATCCGCGGCATGTACCGCTACCACACCGTCACCCTCGGCTGGGCCGACCTGGGCTACAACTTCGTCGTCGACCGCTTCGGCGGCATCTGGGAAGGCCGCGCCGGCGGCACCACCCGCCCCGTCGTCGGCGCCCACGCCGGCGGCTTCAACGTCGACACCTTCGGGGTGTCCATGATGGGCGACTACACCTCGGCGGCCCCCTCCGCGGCCTGCCTCGAATCCGTCGCTCAGGTCATCGCCTGGAAGTTCTCCCTGCACGGCATCAACCCCACCGGCACCACCCAGCTGACCAGCGCCGGCGGCGGCACCGCCCGCTACGCGCGCGGCACCACCGTGACGCTGCGCACCGTCAGCGCCCACCGCGACGTCGGCTACACCGCCTGCCCCGGCAACGTCGGCTTCACCAGGATGGACACCATCCGCACCCGCGTGGCCCAGCTGGCCGCCGGCGGCGCCGCCACCGCCAGCGAGGTGGCGGCCAAGTACGCGGCGGTCGGCGCCGGCGTGCTCGGCTCCCCCACCAGCGACGAGGGGCCCGCCAAGATCGGCGGTCGCTACCGCCACTACGGCGTCGGGTCGATCTACTTCCTGCCCGCCACCGGAGCCCACTTCGTCAAGGGCCTGATCCGCGACAAGTGGAAGGCGATGGGCTGGGAGGGGTCCTACCTCGGCTTCCCCACCACCGACGAGGTGGCGCTGCCCGGCGGGGCCTTCAACCACTTCCAGGGCGGCTCGATCTACTTCTCCCCCCGCACCGGCGCGCACGCCGTGCGCGGCCTCATCCGCGACAAGTGGGCCTCGCTCGGCTGGGAGACCGGGTTCCTCGGCTACCCGACGACCGACGAGAACCCCCTGCCCGGCGGGGCGTTCACCCACTTCCAGGGCGGCTCGATCTACTTCTCCTCCCGCGCCGGGACCCACGTGGTGCGCGGCGCGATCCGCGACGCGTGGGCGCGCCAGGGCTGGGAGACCGGCCGGCTGGGCTACCCCACCTCCGACGAGTACGACGTGCCCGGCGGCAAGCGCAGCGACTTCCAGGGCGGCTCCATCACCTGGACCCCGGCGCGCGGCGCGGTGGTCAGCACCCGCTGAACCGTCCCGGACCGCTCCGGCCCACCACGGACCGCCCCGGACCGCTCAAGGTCGGGTGCGCACGTGCCGATGCACGGTACTGACACCACGCGCCCGACCCGGAGGTACCCGTGCGTCCCACGTCCCGACTGCGCCGACTCGTCACGGGCATCGCCGCCGGCGTGACCGCCGCCGTGGCGGCCTGCACGCTGGCCGGGGGCGCCGGCACGGCCGCGGCCGCCGAACCCACCTGGTTCGAGCCGGGCGCCACCTGGACCGGTGACTTCGGCGACCCCACCGTGGTGCGCGTCGGGAACACGTACTACGCCTACGCCTCGCCGGTGGGCGGCCGCGTGCTGCCCGTGCTGACCAGCACCGACCTGGTGACGTGGAAGGTGCGTGCGCGCTACTCCGACGACGGCCCGCCCGGCCGACCCGGCTACTCCGTGGCCGCCGACCCGAAGATCCCCGCGGAGATCAAGGCCGCCGCCCTGGACGACTGGGGCAAGTACGACACCAACGACGCGCTGGTGCGCCCGGCGTCGTGGGGCCTGGTCCACCAGCAGGGTCCGTGGATCAACCGCGACTACTGGGCGCCGGGCGTGTTCAGCATCGGCTCGACCTGGTTCGCCTACTCGCCGGTGCGCGTCTCCCCCTCCCGGTTCTGCCTCACGGTCGCCTCGTCGTCCTCCCCGCTGGGGCCGTTCCGCGACGTCAGCGGCGGCGGGCCCATCCAGTGCGAGGACGCCGCCGTGAACCCGGGCGGGTCGATCGACCCGATGCCCTACCACGACGCGGCCACCGGCAAGAACTACCTGCTGTGGAAGTCCTCCGGGAAGATCGACTCCCACCCGTCCTCCATCAAGGCGGTGGAGCTGGCTGCCAACGGGTTCCCCAAGGCGGGCGCCCCCGTCGTGAAGCTGCTGGAGACCGCCCCGAACTCCTGGGAGGGCGACACCATCGAGAACCCGTCGATGGTCTCCTTCGGCGGCACGACGTACCTGTTCTACTCGGGCAACCTGTCCGACCCGCTGGACGCGCAGGGGCACAGCAGCTACGCCTCCGGCTACGCCGTCTGCCCGTCCGGACCGCTGGCGGCGTGCCACCGCGTCTCGTCCGTGCCGCTGCTGGCCAGCGCCGGCTCGGCGCAGGGCCCCGGCGGGTCGTCGGGCTTCGTCGACGCCAGCGGGAAGCTGCGGATGGCGTACGCCACGTTCCGCCTGGGCGAGAACGTCGGCGGCCCCGTGCCGCACCCGCGCCGGATGAGCATCGCCACCCTGGTGCGCAACGGGGACGGCACCCTGCGCGTGGAGGGCGCCCCGGTCTCGGGGACCCCCGACATCGCGACGAAGTGGAGCTCGGTGGGCGGTGCCGCCGGGTTCCTCGGCTCCCCCACCAGCGCGGTCCTGCCCACCCCGCGCGCGGGCGGCTACTACCAGCACTTCCAGGGCGGCTCGGTGTACTACTCCCCGGCGACCGGCTCGCACGTCGTGCGCGGGCTGATCCGGGACCGCTGGGCCTCGATCGGCTGGGAGAACTCCCCGCTGGGCTTCCCCGTCAACGACGAGACGGTCCTGCGCGGCGGTGCGTTCAACCACTTCCAGGGCGGGTCGATCTACTGGTCCCCGGCCACCGGCGCCCACGTGGTGCGCGGCTTGATCCGGGACGAGTGGGCCTCCACGGGCTGGGAGAACGGGTACCTCGGCTACCCCACCACCGACGAGCTGCCGCTGCGCGCCGGCGGGGCCTTCAACCACTTCGCCGGTGGCTCGGTCTACTACTCCCCCGCCTCCGGCACGCACGTGGTGCGCGGGGCGATCCGCGACGCGTGGGCGCGCCAGGGCTGGGAGACCGGTCGCCTGGGCTACCCGACCTCCAGCGAGTACGACGTCGCCGGCGGCAAGCGCAGCGACTTCCAGGGCGGCTCGATCACCTGGACCCCGGCGCGCGGCGCGGTGGTCACCCTCCGCTGAGGCACGGCCCGCCGGCACCGCCGCACCGGCGGGCGCCGGCGGCCTCGCCCGTCCGGCGCCCGAGGCGCGCACCTGCGAACCTGGCTGCGTGTCGAAACGCCGCCACCGCCCCGTCCTGCTCGCAGCGGCGCTGAGCGCCGCGCTCACCTCCTGCACCGGCGGCACCCCGGCCGGGCCGGACGGCGGTGCCGCCGGCGCGGGGGGCGGCGCGTCGTCGCCGTCCGCCACGGCGGCCCCGGCCACGCCCCGCCCGGGCGGCGACGGGCCGCCGGTGGAGGGGTGGTTCGAGCCGGGCACCACGTGGGTCGGTGACTTCGGCGACCCCAGCGTCGTCGTCCACGAGGGCACCTACTACGCGTACGCCTCACCGGTGGGCGGCCGGTACCTGCCGGTGCTGACGAGCACCGACCTGGCGACCTGGACGGTGCGGCCGCGCTACAGCGACGACGGCCCCCCGGGAGCACCCGGCTACGACGTCCGCGAGGACGAGCGGATCCCGGTGGAGATCCGCCGGGCGGGCCTGGGCCCGTGGGCCGCGTACGACACCAACGACGCCCTGGTGCGCGACGCGAGCTGGGGCCTGCCCCACCAGCAGGGCCCGTGGATCGACCGCGACTACTGGGCGCCGGGCGTGGGCACGACCGAGGGCACCTGGTTCGCGTACTCGGCGGTGCGGGTGGCCCCGGACCGCTTCTGCCTGACGCTGGCCACCGCCACCTCGCCGCTGGGGCCGTTCCGCGACGTCAGCGGCGACGCCCCGATCCAGTGCCAGCCGCCCGAGCGGGACCCGCAGGGGTCCATCGACCCCAGCCCCTACACCGACCCGGCCACGGGCCGGCGGTACCTGCTGTGGAAGGCCGCGGGGAAGCTCGACGTGCGCGAGTCCTCGATCCAGGCCGTCGAGGTCGGCGACGACGGGCTCCCCCTGCCCGGCGCCGCCCCGGTCACGCTGCTGGAGACGAACCGGGCCGCGGCCTGGGAGGGCAGCACGATCGAGAACCCCTCGATGGTGACCTTCGAGGGCACGACGTACCTGTTCTACTCGGCGAACTACTCCGGGGTGCTGGACGCCAGCGGCCGCAGCAACTACGCCAGCGGGTACGCGGTGTGCCCGGCCGGGCCGACCGCGCCGTGCAGCCGTCCCGAACCCGGCTCCCCGCTGCTCGCCAGCCAGGGCACGATCCAGGGTCCCGGCGGCTCCAACGGCTTCGTCGACACCTCCGGCACCCTGCGCCTGGCCTACGCCTCCTTCTGGCTCGGCGAGGACCTCGGCGGGCAGCAGCCGCACCCGCGCAGGCTGGGCATCGCCACGCTGCAGCGCCACCCGGACGGCACCCTGGACGTCGTGGACGGCCCGGTGCCCA
Organism: Kineococcus auxinigenes; assembly: GCF_050871525.1. Classification (NCBI taxonomy): domain Bacteria; kingdom Bacillati; phylum Actinomycetota; class Actinomycetes; order Kineosporiales; family Kineosporiaceae; genus Kineococcus; species Kineococcus auxinigenes. The sequence continues at coordinate 27,393 of NZ_JBKBCT010000017.1, forward strand.
CCGAGCACGAGGTGCGCGGGGCGATCCGGGAGAAGTGGCTGGCCACCGGCGGGGCCGACGGCCCGCTGGGCCCGCCCACCTCCGACGAGGTCCCCACCCCCGACGGCCGCGGCGTCTTCAGCCACTTCCTCGGCGGCTCGATCTACTCCTCCCCCGCCACCGGGGCGCACGTGGTGCGCGGGGCGATCCAGTCCGCGTGGGGCGACACCGGCTGGGAGGCGGGACCGCTGGGGTTCCCCGTCAGCGACGAGCGCGACGTGCCCGGCGGCAAGCGCAGCGACTTCGAGCACGGCTCCCTGGTGTGGGACGCCGCGACGGGCCGGGTCACGCGCGGCTGAGGCCCCTCAGCCGTCCGCGGCACCGTCCAGGACGCTCTGCGGGCTGGGCCCCGGCCCGGCGCCGTCCCACCAGCGCCAGCCGGGGACGGTGCGCTCACCGGCGCCGACGTCGTAGCCGCCGGTGGGCAGCTCGTACTCCACCCGCACCAGGTCACCCCACTCGCGGTACGGCGCACCGGGCAGGAAGCCCCGGTAGGGCGTCAGGGTCGCCACCTCCGGCAGCGTGGCGTAGGAACCGCCGCCGTCGATGAGGGCCAGCGGCGGGGTGACCTCGAAGGTGGCGCTGCGCACCACCCACTCCACCGGCTCGACCATCCCGCCCGCCACCACCGGGGGCTCGTAGCAGGGGAAGTGCAGGCCGATCGGCCAGTCCAGCAGGACGTGGGTGCCGGCGGGCACGACCTCCGAGACCGTCTGCCCGGTGCGCCGGTACACGTCGGTGACCGCGGGGACGGGCGCCTGCCCGGCCCCCGCCGCCTCGCCGGCCCGCAGCCGCACCCGCACCGCCACCGCCCCCGGCGGGGCGTCGGCGACCGGGCCGAAGCCGACCCGGCGCCAGCCGTCCCCGGCGGGCAGCACCGCCGGCACCGGCAGCAGCTCGCCGTCGGCGTCGGCGAACTCGACGACCACCTCGTCGGGGGTGCCCAGCACGTCGAACGCCAGGGTGTCGGAGGCGGTGCGCTCGCCGAGGGAGAGCCACGGCGTGCTCACCTGCGCCCCCGGCACGGCGGACCAGGCACCCGCCCCGTCGGGGGCGGTGTCCAGCAGCCCGGCCGTCTGCTCCGCGCTCGCCGCCGGGGCGACCCCGCCGGGCGCGGGGTCCGCGCCCGGGACCGCGACCGGCTCCAGGGCCCGCTGCCCGGTCAGGGCGACGGCCGCGTCGGCGAACCCGCACGAGGACCCGGTCAGGGCGGGCAGGGCGTCGGAGGCCACCGACCAGGAGCCGCGCAGCCGGTGCGCGGCGACGGCGACGCTGGCCGCCTGCACCAGCACCGACCCGGCCAGCACCACCGCGACCGCGGCCGCCACCAGCTCCGGCCACGCGTCGCGCACCGGACCGCCCGCCCCGCCGCCCGCCTCGCCGGGCACGGCCGCCCGGGAGCGCCGGCGGCGGCGCAGCAGGACGGGCAGCACCACCAGCGCCGACAGCGCCGCCCACAGCAGCGGCTGGCCCAGCAGCGCGGGCAGCGCGGGGTCGACGCCGTACGCGGAGTACTCCACCTGCGCGTCGGGACCGTGGAACGCGGCACCCGCCACGGCGACGAGGACGGCCCACAGCGCCAGCAGCGCCCAGCGGGTGGGCCTGCGCCGCACCAGGACCACCGCCGCGACCACCGCCAGCAGCGTCCCCACCCCCGCCAGCGCCCCGAAGTGGTGCGACCACTTCGTCGGCGAGACGGCCAGGACGCCGAAACCGGTCAGGGCCGCGGCCACGGGCACCACCCACGAGGTGCGGGGCCCGTGCGCGCGGGTGGCCCGCAGCAGCGCGGCGGTGACGCCGGTGATCAGCACGAGCGTCAGCAGCACGACCACCTGGCGGGCGTAGCCGCGCTGGTTGGGGTCCACCCCGACCGTCAGGGCGGCGTAGCGCTCGGCCTCCTGCCACCACGCCAGGTTCGGCCCCACCTCGTCGTGCACGCGCAGCGCGGTCAGCGCGGCGGCCAGGCTCGCGTCCGCGAAGACCAGCGGCGAGGCGACGCTGGCGCACGCCAGCAGCAGACCCGCGGTGGGCAGCGCGCCCAGCCGGCTCTCGCGCAGCAGCGGCCACCACCGCGGCGCCAGCACCAGCAGCAGCCCGGCGGACAGCAGGCCGGAGGCGGTCACCGCCACCCCGGCGCCCGCGGTGGCGGCGGCCAGCCCGAGCAGCCACACCCGCCGGCGGGCCACCGCCTCCAGCACCAGGGCGAGGGTGGCGGTGGAGACGAGCACGACGAGGCTCTCGGGGCGGGCGGAGGTGTTGAACGGCCACCACCAGGCCAGCAGGACCACCGCGGTCAGCGGGCGGGTCCACAGCGGCGGGTCCTGCACCAGGCGCGGCAGCACCACCCGCGTCAGCAGCAGCCAGGTGCCGATCCCGCACAGCGCGGCGGGCAGCCGCACCGCCCACGGCGCCGCGGACACCTGCACCACCGCGGACAGCAGCAGCTGCTGCAGCGTGAAGGGGATCTCCGGGACGGAGAAGTAGCGCACCACGTTGCCGACGGTCCCCGTCAGCTCGGCGCTGCGCGCCTCCAGCACGTAGTAGAAGTCGTCGGTGTGCAGCGGGCCGACACCGGCCCACAGCACCAGCGCCGCGGCCACCACCGCGTCGCAGGCCACCGCCGCCCCGCGGCGCCACCGGCGCGGCACCGCCGGGTCCAGCCGCGCGGGACGCTCCCCCGCCCGCCCGCGCCCGGACCGCCGCCGTGGTGCCGGGCCCGCGGCGAGCAGCAGCACGAGCACGGCCAGCAACGCGGTGACGGCGTGGGCGACCAGGACGGCGACCTTCAGCGCCCCGGGCCGGCTCTCGAAGCGCGCGTCCGGGTGCGCCACCACGGACGGCGCCGCGCCGCCGGTGGTGGTGGTGCCGTCGGCGGCGGTGACGTCGGTGACGAAGGCGGTGACCTCCGGCACGGGCAGCCCGTCCGCGGACGCCAGCGCCTGCCCGGCGGAGCCGTCGGTGACGGTGGTGCCGTCCTGACCGGCGGCCACCCGCAGCACGCAGCCGGGGGCGGCCAGCCGCGGGTCGTCCACCGCGAGGTCGAGCAGGTCGCGCCCGGAGGAGCGCACGAGCAGCCGCCCGTCGGCGACCGTGACGCTCAGGGACCGCTGCCGGCCGCGCTCGGAGCCGGTGGGGGCGGTGGCGACCAGGACGGCGTCCTGGCCCGGCGCGGTCCGCCCGGCGAGCGCGCCGACCGCCGCGCACGGCACCTCGGCGGTGACGTCCAGGGGCCGGTACGGCATGAACAGCGCCGTGGTGGAGGTGGGCGCCTGCCCGGCCCGCGGCCAGGTGACCTCGGGGGTGCTGACGACCACCGGGGCCAGCGGGACGGCGACGGACAGCAGGCAGGCCAGGGCCGCCAGGGCGAGCGCGAGCGCGCGGCCCCGGGCGGGGGCGGTGGGGCTCAAGGGGCGTCAGCCCGCCGCGGTGGCGGACGAGGCGGTGGCGGGGTCCGCTGCGGGCTCCGCGCCGGGGTCCACGCCGACGACCACGAACGGGCCGACGTCGGTGAGCGTGAACGCCGGGTCCTCGAACAGCGCGGGGTCGAAGGTCGTGGTCGTCCAGTCGACGTTCGGCTCGGCGGGGAAGATGTCGCGGGTCAGGCCCACCTGGTACCCGTCGTCCGCCCGGCGCAGGACGAGCACGTCGGGTGCCGCGAAGGGGCTGTCCGCCATGCGGCGCAGCAGGTCGGTGGGCCCGGTGGCGGCGGCCCAGGACTCCACCTCGGCGCGGCGGGCGTCGTAGTCGGACAGCGGGTTGGCGTAGTGCGCGGTGATCTGCTGGAAGCCGCGGTAGGGCCGGAAGGAGAAGATCTCGTAGTAGGTGCTCAGCACGACCGCCTCGTCCGGGCTCAGGCCCTGCGCGGCCGCGGCACCGTCGACGGCGGCGACGAGCTCGTCGGTCCAGGCGCCGTCCAGGCTCTCGTCGCTCTGCCCCAGGGCGTTGGTGCCGTCCGCGGTGTAGTCGGTGTAGGCCTTCTCGATCTGGGGTGCGAGGTTCTGGCCGGTGGCCTGCAGCGGCACGACGAACACGGCAGCGCCGGCGAGCGCGGTGAGGACCTGCGCCTCGCGCAGCCGCCCGGTCAGCGGTGAGCGGTCCAGCACCCCGGGCAGCGCGCGCCACAGCGCGGCGGCGCCCATCACGCCGGCGACGGCGAGCGTCTCCACCAGCACGGCCTCCATGCGGAAGGCGAGCAGGGTGGTGCGGGCGAGCAGCGCCGCCGTGGACAGCAGGTACCACAGGTAGGCGACGGCGACGACGAGCAGCAGCGGGGGCGCGACGGGGTCGCGGCGCGCCGCGAGCACCAGCCACAGGGTGCCCAGCAGGAGGAAGGCGCCCCAGGGCGTGGGGTTGAGCATCGGCGTGGGCAGCTGGGCGGAGATCAGCGGCAGGAAGTGCTGCGCGGCGGCGCGGCCGCCGCCGCCGGTGACGACCTCCACGACGTAGGGGGCCCAGACGAGCAGCGCCAGCACCGCGGAGACCAGGGCGGCGAGCACGAGGGCGGGCAGGCGGGTGCGCAGCGCGGCGGGGCCGGCCCCGGCGCGCCAGGCGGCGCCGGTGCGCCACGCGCAGGCGAGGGCGACCAGCAGCGCGGCGAACCCCGCGTAGAGGGTGTACGTCATCGCACCGAGCCCCAGGGCGACCCCGACGGCGACCGCTGCGGCGGTGCGGGCCCGGGCGGGCACGTCCCCGAAGGCGCGCCAGGCGACGACGGCGACGACGGGCACGAACGCGGCCAGGCACCAGGAGTACGGCTCGTCGACGAACGGCCCGGCCAGGGCCGGGTAGACGCCGACGGCCGTGGTGGCCAGCCCGGCGAGCAGGCCCCGCCGCGGGCCGACCAGTCGCGACCACGCGAGCACCGCGAGCACCGGCACGATCGCGGAGGTCGCGATCCCGGCGGGTTTGAACGCCTCCCACGCCGGGGTGCCGGTCAGGTCCGCGAAGCGGCCGGCGAGCCAGAACCAGCCCGCGGGGTAGAAGGAGGGCAGGCCGGCGTAGTTCATGTCGGCCAGGTGCCAGTCGTCGGTCAGGCGCCCCAGGAACTGGGTGCGGAACACCTGGTCGTTCGTGTTGCCGCCGAGGTAGAAGCGGGTGCCCGCCAGCGGCAGGGCCAGCAGCAGCGTCGCCAGGGCGGCGACGACCACGACGGCGACGGCCTCGGTGCCGCGCCACCAGCGGCGCCGCACGCACAGGCCGAGGGTGGCGGCGACCACGGCGACGAGCACGGCGGTCGTGGCGGCGGTGCCCGCGTGCGAGGGGGTGGGCGAGAAGAAGACCGGCGTGTCGCTGCCGGCGACCCCGCCCGCGACGCGCAGGACGAGCGCGGTCGTCACCCGCTGCACGACGAGGCTGACGAGGCCGGCGACGACGGTGCCGGCCAGCAGGGCCAGCCCGAGCCGGAGGAAGCCGCCGCGGACCACCGCGTCCCGGGTGCGCACCCGGACGGCGGCGGCGTGCGCCGTCCGGTCCGAGAGGTCGTCGTTCTCGCGCGTCGCCTGCGTCACCCGTCACCCACCACGTCGGTCGCCGGCCACGGTGACCGACCGGTACCCGAGGGTAGGCCACGGCGCACCCGCTCCCCGCCCGCGCCGCGCGGGGGCGGCGCGCGTCAGCGGGTGGTGACCACCGCGCCGCCGGCGGGGGTCCAGGTGATCGAGCCGCCCTGGAAGTCGCTGCGCTTGCCGCCGGGCACGTCGTACTCGTCGGAGGTGGGGTAGCCCAGGCGGCCGGTCTCCCAGCCCTGGCGCGCCCACGCGTCGCGGATCGCCCCGCGCACCACGTGCGCGCCGGTGGCCGGGGACCAGTAGACCGAGCCGCCCTGGAAGTGGGTGAACGCCCCGCCGGGCAGGGCGACCTCGTCGGTGGTGGGGTAGCCGAGGAACCCGGTCTCCCAGCCGAGCGAGGCCCAGCGGTCCCGGATCAGCCCGCGCACGGCGTGCGCGCCGGTGGCCGGGGACCAGTAGACCGAGCCGCCCTGGAAGTGGTTGAACGCGCCGCCGCGGACGGCGGTCTCGTCGGTGGTGGGGAAGCCGAGGTAGGACCCCTCCCAGCCCAGGGCGCCCCACCTGTCGCGGATCGCGCCGCGCACGGCGTGAGCGCCGGAGCGCGGGGACCAGTAGATCGATCCGCGCTGGAACAGCTGGTAGGAGCCCTCCACCTGGGGCAGCGCCCACACCGGGCCGGTGGGGGCGCCGAGCGGCCCGGCGGCGGCGCCGAGGGCGCGCCAGGTGGCGTCGATCTGGGCGGTGCCGCCGGGCACGACGTCCCACCAGCTGGAGCGCAGGGCACCGGCGAAGCGGGCGACGGAGGCGCCGCTCAGGGTGGCGTCGCCGGTGGTGCAGCGCACGACGAGCTCGGTGATGCGCCCGCCCCACTCGCCGTTGCCGTCGCGGCGGGTGATCGACAGGGCGCGCGGCTGCCCCCCGGCGGGGCACCGGGAGGCGACGGTGGACACGGGCAGCTGGGCCGTCCAGCCGGCCACCGTGTCCTGCGGGACCTTCCCGGCGGGCGAGGAGAACGGGTCCTCCGCGGCGCGCAGGTACGGCTTGCTGCCGGTGGCGGACCAGCCGCCGTTGCTGGAGGAGAACTGGGTGAAGGCGGGAGCACCGGCGTGCTCGCGGATCTCCCCGGCGGTGGCCCGCACGGCCGCGGTGGTCGCCGCCGGCTGCAGGTCGGTGACCTCCCCGGCGGCGGTGCGGGCGGCGGCGCCCCGGTACACCTGGCACGCCTCGGTGTCGCAGATGTCGTAGGCGGAGGAGGGGGCGCGCAGGGTGGACAGCGCGTAGCTGCGCGCGGCGACGGCCTGGGCCTTCAGCGCCTCGGGCGCGAACCACGCGGGCGACTCGCGGGGCACCACGCCGAGCAGGTAGCCCTCCAGGCTCAGGGTGTTGATCGGCGTGACGGGGGTGCTCAGCGGGAAGGAGATCCTCCCCGCGTAGCGGTTCCCGGAGCCGTCCAGGTGCTCGACCCACACGCCGTCGTCGCCGGTGACCGTCGGCACGGTGGTCCAGCGCTCGGTCCAGACCTCCTGCCACCCGGGCAGGAACGCCGTCAGGACGAGGGCCGCGCCGTCCCAGGTCACGCGCAGCCGCTGGCCCTGCGGGACGGTGCGGTCCCCCACCCGCAGGGGGGCCGCGCTGCGGGTCTCCAGGAACACCTCGGGGCCGCTGAAGCGCGAGAGCTGCACGCGCACGGTGCGGTCGGCGCGGGTGGCCGCGGTGGTGCCCGGGTAGTACGCCTCGAGGATCTGCCGGTAGCCCTGGCCGGCGACGGCCCGCGACTGCGCGCCCCACTGGGACATGCCGTAGCCGTGGCCGTAGCCGCGACCGGTGACGGTCCAGGCCCCGGAGGCGGGGGCGGGGAAGGTCTCGGCGGCCTGGGCGGCGGGGACCGGTAGAGCGCAGAGCAGGACGCCGGCGGTGAGGGCGGCGGGGACGAGGCGGCGACGACGCACGATCACCGAGTGTTAGCTAGCTGCCACGTATCGTCAAGCGCCGCCCGTCACTCGTGACCCACCCGTGACGCTCGGGCCCGTCCATCACCAGCAGCCCCAGCAGCACCACCGCCGACAGCGGCCGCACCTGCGCCAGCAGCGCCCCGCCCGCCCCGCCCAGCGCCGCGGCCCACTGCAGCACCGGCAGCAGCCAGGGCACCAGCGCCGCGGCGGCCGCCACGCGCACCACCCGGCCCCGCGCCGGCACGAGGAGCACCACGGCAGCCAGCGGAGCGGCCAGCACGTGGTGGCTCCAGGTGACCGGGCTGACCAGGCAGCTGAGCAGGCTCACCGCCAGCCCCCACCGCACCCCCTCGCCCGGCGACGGGCCCCGCCCCGCCGACGAGCGGGGGCCCGCGCCGCGGCGCAGCACGAGCACGGCGGCCACCACCAGCACCGCCCCCAGCGCCACCCCCGCGACCGGGGCGGCCGCCGCGGGCACCCCCGCGTGGGCGAACGCCCCCGCCAGCGAGTTGTTGCTCGTCGTGCCCGGCGGCGCCACCCGCCCCGAGCGCCACAGCAGGTCCAGGAAGTAGCTGCGCCACGACGCCGGAGCCGCCAGCGCACCCACCGCCGTCAGCACCGCCCCCGCCACCAGCACCCGCACCGCGAACCGGCGCCACGGCCGCGCCGCGCCCAGCACCAGCACCAGCGCCGGCGTCACCTTCACCGCCGCCGCCGCCCCGGCCAGCGCACCGCCCGCCCCCGGCGCGCACACCCCCAGCGCCGCACCACCCACCAGGGCCAGCACCACCAGCGGGCTGACCTGACCCAGCACCAGCGCCTCGCGGAACGGGTCGCTCACCACGACCACCGCCAGCGCCGCCGGCACCAGCGCCGCCGGCACCCCGGCCGCGCGCAGCAGCCGGTGCCCGGCCGCGACCAGGACGAGCACCAGCACCGCGTCCCACACCAGCAGGCCGGCACCCGCCGGCACCAGCAGCAGCGGCGCGAACAGGACCGCCGCCACCGGCGGGTACACGAAGTAGTGCCCGCGCTCGGTGACGCGGGCGTAGAGGTCGCGCCCGGCCAGCAGGTCCGCGGCGCCGTGCCGGTACACCGCCAGGTCGTACCCGCGCTGCCAGCCCTCGGCGCCGTGCCCCGTCGCCAGCAGCAGGGCGGACCAGGCCAGGGCGAGCGCCAGGGGCGCCCAGCGCAGGACGGGCCCGGCCGCCCGCCTCACGCCCGGTCGGGGTCGGGGAAGACGAGCGAGCGGAACGTCAGGAAGCGGAAGACCGTCGCGATCGCCATGCCGACCACGTTGGAGGAGACGTTGTCCGCGAGCGGCGACGTCAGGCCCAGCACGTGCCGGGAGAACCACAGGCACGCCACCTGCAGCAGCGCCGCGACCACGCTGAGCAGCAGGAACATCGCGTACTCGCGCCCCGGGCGCTCGCTGCGGCGGTCGCGCCAGGTGTAGTAGCGGCTGCCCAGGAACGCCACGGCGATCGCCACCACGCTGGAGACGACCTTCGACCACAGCGAGGGCACGTCCAGGACCAGCAGCAGCAGGTTGAACACCGCCACGTCCACGAGGTACGCCGCACCGCCGGTGACGAGGAAGCGCAGCACCTCCTGGACCCGGTGGTGGCGCAGCAGGGCGCTCGCGCCGCCGGTGCCGCCGACGCCCTCGTGCCCGCTCACGCGTACACCGCCAGCAGCAGGACGGCCACCCACGTCAGCGCCAGCGCCAGCAGCACCCGGTCGTGCAGCGCCAGGTCCTCCGGCTCCTCCGCCTGGCCGCGGTCCACGTCCACCGCGTAGCGCAGCACCGCCAGCACGAACGGCACGACCGAGACGACGCCCCACCGGGGGCTGGACTCGTTGAGGAACGTGAACGCCCACAGCGAGTACGCCGTGACCAGCACCGTCGCGGACAGCGTCCACACGAACCGCAGGTAGGTCTGGGTGTACTTCTGGACGACCCTGCGCACCTGCCGCCCGGTCGCCTCGCCCTGACGGGCCTCGGCGTAGCGCTTGCCCGCCGCCATGAACAGCGAGCCGAACCCGGTGGTCAGCAGGAACCACGACGACAGCGGGATCCCGGCGGCCACGCCCCCGGCCAGCGCCCGCAGCAGGAACCCCGAGGCCACGCTGGCCAGCTCCACCACCGGCTCGTGCTTCAGGCCGAAGCAGTACGCCAGCTGGATCGCCGCGTACACCGCCATGACGACGAGCAGGTCCAGGTCCCACAGGGCCGAGCCGGCCAGCCCCACGACGAACAGCACCACGGCCGCCGCGTACGCCGTGCGCGGGGAGACCGCGCCCGCGGCGATGGGGCGGAACCGCTTCTTGGGGTGGGCGCGGTCGGCCTCGACGTCCTTGGCGTCGTTGACGAGGTAGACGGCGCTGGCCACCACGCAGAAGGCGGCGAAGGCGATGGCCGCGCCGAGGAAGGCGTGCGCGTCGAGCTGCGCGGCACCGGCCGGCAGCAGGGGCGCGACGACGAGGACGTTCTTGATCCACTGGTGCGGGCGTGCGGTCTTGACGAGCCCGGCGACCGCGTTCACCGGCGCACCCGCCGCAGCGCCCGCGGTGCGAGCGCGGCCACGGTCGCGCCGAGGGCGCTGCCGGCGACGACGTCGGTCGGGTAGTGCACGCCCACGACGACGCGCGAGAGCGCCATCGCCGGCACCAGCGGCGCGAGGGCGCCGCGGCCGACCAGGCGGCCGAAGGCGACGGCCGCGGCCGTCGTGGAGGTGGCGTGCGAGCTGGGCAGGCTGAAGCGGCTGGGGGTGCCGGCGTGCACGAGCACGTCCGGGTGCGAGGGCCGCACCCGGCGGGTGATGCGCTTGAGCACGACGCTGGCGCCGTGGGCGGCGACGACCGCGGCGGTCGCCTCCACCCACTCGCGGCGGCGGGGCGCGTCGACCGCCGCGCCCACCGCACCGGCCGCGATCCACACGGCGGCGTGCTCGCCGGCCAGGCTCATGGCGCGGGCGACCTGCACGACCGGTGCGTGGCGCAGGCGGCGCTGGACGGCGATCATCAGTCGGACTTCGGCGGTGGTGGGCACCGGGCCTTCGGGCTGCACGTCGCTCTCCGGGTCGTGGGGGGGACCGGCCGGGGTGGGCGCGGTCGGGGTGGGGACGCCGCTCATCCGCGCAACCGCTGGACGGCGGCGGTGATGCCCTCGTCCGCGACGACCCGGCCGTGCTCGAGGACGACCCCGCGGTCGCAGAGCTTCTCGACCATGTCGAGGTCGTGGCTGACGATGACGAGCGTGCGCCCCTCGTCGCGCAGCTGGCGCACCCGCGCCAGGCACTTCTGCTGGAACGGGGCGTCGCCGACGGCGAGGATCTCGTCGATGAGGAAGATCTCCGGGTCGGTGTGCACGGCGACGGCGAACGCCAGCCGCAGGAACATCCCGGAGGAGTAGAACTTCACCTCGGTGTCGATGAAGCGCTCGATCTCGCTGAACGCCACGATCTCGTCGAAGCGCCGGGCCGTGGTGGCCTCGTCCATGCCGAGGATCGCCGCGTTGAGGTAGACGTTCTCGCGCCCGGTCAGGTCGGGGTGGAAGCCGGCCCCGACCTCGATGAGCCCGGCGATGCGCCCGCGGACCAGCACCCGCCCGGTGTCCGGGCTCATGACGCCGGAGATCAGCTTGAGCAGGGTGGACTTGCCGGAGCCGTTCAGGCCCAGCAGGGCGACGGTCTCCCCCTGGTGCACGGTCAGGTCGACGCCGTCCAGGGCGTTGAACGAGTCGCCGAGGTCCTTGCCGCGGAAGGCGGAGACCACGAGGTTCTTCAGGCTGCGGTCGTGGCGCAGGTGGAACCGCTTGGAGACGCCCTCGACCCGGACGGTGGTCCGGGTGCGCGGCGCGGTGGCGGAGGGTCCGGTCATCACAGCTCCTGGGCGAAGCGGCCCTCGAGCCGCCGGAAGGTGAACTGCCCCACCACCAGCACGACCAGCGCGATCAGCAGCGACAGGGCGCCGTGCCACAGCAGGTGCGGGGGCAGCGTCGCGGCGGGTCCCGCACCCGGGCGGGTGGCGCCGTACCAGAACGCGTAGTGGAACAGCTCCACACCGCTGGTCACCGGGTTCAGCTGGTACACCTGCCACAGCCAGCCCGGCAGCGCCTGGCGCACGAGGCTCCACTGGTACAGCACCGGCGAGGTCCAGGTCACCACCAGCAGCATGAGGTCGACGATGTTCTCGAAGTCGCGGAACAGGACGTTGATCGACCCGAAGAACAACCCCAGCCCCGTCGCGAGGACCGCCACGACCACGAAGCCCAGGACGCCCGACAGCAGTTGCCACACGGTCGGCCGCCAGCCGGACACGAGGGTTCCCAGCAGCAGGATCACCAGCTGCGGCAGGAAGTGCACGGCCGCCACCCACGCGGAGCTCACCGGGAACAGCTCGCGCGGCAGGTAGATCTTCTTGACCAGGGCCGCGTTGCCGGTGACCGCCCGGGTCGCGTTGCCGAAGGTCTCCGAGAAGAAGTTGATGACGACGATCCCGGAGAACAGGTAGACCGCGTAGTCCTGGACCGCCTCGTTCTGCTGCAGGAACACCCCGAGCGCGAAGTAGAAGACGGCGAACTGCACGGCCGGCTTCACGTAGCTCCACAGCAGCCCCAGGAACGAGCCCTGGTAGCGCACGCGCAGCTCCTTGCGCACCAGCAGCTTCAGCAGGTAGCGCCGCTCCAGGACGTCGAGCAGCCCCCGCCCCCTGCCGGGGACGGTGAAGCCGTCGAGGTCGTCGTCGGATCGGTGCCCGGCCGCTCCCGGCGACCCCGCCACCACCCCGCTCAGCGCTCCTCTCCCGCACCCGCGCGGGCGACGTCCCCGTCCGCGGGCGCCACCGGCCGGGACCCGGCCCGGGCGGCGGGCACGGTGCTGGCGTCGAAGACCTCGTCCCACGCCTGCGGGGAGGTGAAGGCCGGCAGCGCCCGGCGGTAGGCGGCGGCCAGCTCGTCCCAGCGCGCCCACAGCTGCCGGTGCGCGTCGGCGCTGCGGCGCAGCAGGTCGCGGAAGGCGCGCGGATCGCGCTTGTACCAGGCTGCGGCCGTGCCGTCGGCGGTGGAGACCACGGCGGAGTCGTAGTGCGCCAGGCGCCACCACGTGGAGTCCATCGCCGCGACCTGCTTCTCGGGCCGCTGCAGCGCCTCGGGGTCGGGGGCGGTCAGGTGCCGGGCCACGACCGCCGCCGCCCACGGCAGCAGGGTGACGCGGTTCGGCGAGGTCGGTTCCTTGCCCTTGCGCGGGGGCTTGCGCTGGTGCGGCGCGGGGAAGGCGTCGACGTCGGTGGAGGTGCGGGCGTCGACGTAGTCCTTGCGGGCCGCGCGCACCTCGGCGGTGCGCGTGGGCAGCGTGGCGAGCAGGTGGTCCGGGCCGGAGAGGACGTCCTGCAGCGCCATCAGCCGCAGCACCTCGGTGGAGTACTGCATCGAGATCAGGTGCTTGACGTCGGTGAAGACGCTCTCGCGGAAGATCCGCCCGCCGTGCGGGTACGGCGAGTGCAGCAGGGCGGCCACCAGGCGGTTGCGCTCGTGGAAGTACGCCTGCCAGTCCGTGCCGTCGTCCTTGTCGATCCAGGAGACGTGCCAGACGGCCGCGCCGGGCAGGCTCACGGTCGGGAAACCCGCCGCGGCGGCACGCAGGCCGTACTCGGCGTCGTCCCACTTGATGAACACGGGCAGCGAGAGACCGACCTCGCGGATCACCGAGACCGGGATGAGGCACATCCACCAGCCGTTGTAGTCCACGTCGACGCGCTTGTGCATCCACGGCGTCGAGCGCAGGTTCTGCGCCGAGAGGTCGTGGCGCTCCTGCACACCGGGCGCCGATCCCCAGAAGAAGCGGTACTTGTCGATGCGCTCGCCGAAGGAGTGCATGACGCTGCGGTCGAACATGTCGAACATGTGGCCGCCGACCACGGTGGGCGTGCGGCAAGCCTGCGCGAACTGCAGCGCCCGCAGCACCCCCTCCGGCTCCACGACGATGTCGTCGTCCAGCAGCAGGACGTGGTCGCTGCGGCCCTCGCGCAGCGTCTCGCGCATGCCGCGGGAGAAACCCCCCGACCCGCCCAGGTTGCCCTGGCGGACGATGCGCAACTGCTCGCCCAGGTCCGCGGCCACCTCGGCGAAGCCGGGTTCGTCGGCCACCAGCTGCGTGCCCTGGTCCATGACGTAGACGTGGTCCAGCACCGCGCGCACGTCCTCGGCGGCGGCGAGCGTCCGCAGCAGCGCCAGGCAGTAGTCGGGGCGGTTGAAGGTCGTGACGGCGATCGACAGGGTCGACGCCGGCGGCGGGACCTCCTCGGCGACCTGCCACTGCGCGCTGACCAGCGCGGTCTCCTCCGCGCCGGCGGCCACGTCGAACCAGTACCAGCCGCCGTCGCCGAAGGCCGCCAGCGACAGGTCCACCACCAGCGGCTCGCCCGGCTGGACGGGGCTGGAGGTCACCCGCTGGCGCAGCCCGCGCGCGTTCGACCTGTAGACGGTGACGGTGCCCGGCGCGGCGAGCTCGACGTGCAGGCGCACCGCGCTCGCGGTGGTCCAGCGCCGCCAGTAGCTGGCCGGGAAGGCGTTGAAGTACGTGCCGAACGAGACGCGCGAGCGGGCGTCCACGACCAGGCCGCGGCGGCCGCGGACGTTCTCGCTGCGGCCCTCGTGCCGCACCGCGAACGCCGCCGGGCCGGCCTCGGCGGCCGCGGCGCCCGCCAGGGGGCTCGCGTCCTCGCCGGGACGGCCGCCCGAGGCCCCCGGCGTGGAGACGGCGGAGTCGTGGTCGACGTACAGCGCCAGGTCGTCGGCGTCGGGGTCCTGCGGCAGCACGACCCGGTGCACGGTGCGCCAGGTCGCGCCGGGCAGCTCCACCAGCGTCGTGCTCACGCGTCCACCCCACCGCTCGTCAGCTTCGCGCTCCCGCCGAAGTGCGGGGCGAGCTTGTTGTCCACCGTGGACAGCGCGGCGCCGATGGCCATGTGCATGTCCAGGTACTTGTAGGTGCCCAGGCGTCCGCCGAACAGCACGCCGTCCTCGCCACGGGCCAGGTCGCGGTAGGCCAGCAGGCGCTGGCGGTCCGCGGGGGTGTTCACCGGGTAGTACGGCTCGTCACCGCGCGCGGCGAAGCGGGAGTACTCCTTGACCACGACGGTCGCCTCGCGCGTGTAGTCGCGCTCGGGGTGGAAGTGCCGGAACTCGTGGATGCGCGTGTACGGCACGTCCTCGTCGGCGTAGTTCATCACCGGGGTGCCCTGGAAGTCGCCCACCGGCAGCACCTCCTGCTCGAAGTCGAGCGTGCGCCACGTCAGCTCGCCCTCGGCGCCGCCGAAGTACTCGTCCACCGGGCCGGTGTAGACGACCGGCACCCGCCCCACGACCGCGTCCCGGGAGAACTCCCCCTCGCGCAGGAAGTCGGTGTCCAGGCGGACCTCGATGCCCGGGTGGTCGGCCAGCCGCTCCAGCCACGCGGTGTAGCCGTCCACCGGCAGGCCCTCGTACGTGTCGTTGAAGTAGCGGTTGTCGTACGTGTACCGCACGGGCAGGCGGGTGACCGTCTCGCCGGGCAGCTCGCGCGGGTCGGTCTGCCACTGCTTGGCGGTGTAGCCGCGGAAGAAGGCCTCGTAGAGCGGGCGGCCGATCAGCGAGATCGCCTTGTCCTCGAAGTTGTCCGCGCTCGCGGTGTCGACCTCGCCGGCCTGCTCGGCCACCAGGGCGCGCGCCTCGGCCGGGGACATCGCCTTGCGGAAGTACTGGTTGATCGTCGCCAGGCTCACCGGCATGGGGTAGACCTCACCGCGGTACGTCGAGTAGACGCGGTGGACGTAGTTCGTGAACCTCGTGAAGCGGTTGCAGTACTCCCACACCCGCTCGTTGGAGGTGTGGAACAGGTGCGCGCCGTAGCGGTGCACCTCGATGCCGGTGGTGGGCTCGGCCTCCGAGTAGGCGTTGCCGCCGATGTGGGAGCGGCGCTCCAGGACGAGGACCTTCAACCCCAGCTCCTCGGCGCACCGCCGCGCGACGGTCAGTCCGTAGAAGCCGGACCCGACGACGACCAGGTCGGCGTTCACAGCGCCCCCCCGCGTCGGGACGGGGCGGGCGCGTGCAGCAGCGGCAGGCTGTACCTAGGCATGATGCCGCTCAGGGTAACGGCCCCCCGCCGGGCCGAGGGCCAGGCGCGCCCGCCGCCCGCGGTGCGCACCCGGTGCGCACACGTCGTGCACACCCGGTGCGCACACCGGCCGCGCGCGGCCCCGCTCGCAGGCCCCGCTCTCAGTCGCAGGCGGTGATCCGGTACAGCGTGACCCCGCCCCCCGAGGCCACCGGCTCGAAGCCCGCCCGCCCCTGGAAGGAGCGGAAGGCGGTGTAGCCGGCCGGCTCCAGCCGCGGCGGGCGCCACAGCGGCCCGTCGTCGAGCACCCAGCGCACCCGGTGCCGCTCCAGGACCGGGCAGACCGCCGGGTCCACGCCGGCGTCCTGCAGGTGGTCGGCGAGGAACACCCAGTCGTCCGGGTAGTTCCCGCGCAGGTGCGGGTAGAGCACCTCCACCCCCGAGAGGGCGTAGGCGAAGGCGCTGCCGTCCCACGGCGTGCCCGCCACCACGTCCCCCTCGGGCACGTGGCGGTCCAGCCGCTCCAGGAACCGCTGCTCGGCCAGCGTGACCAGCGAGTTGCGCGGGTGCTCGGCGGCGTCGACGTTGCTCTTGGCCAGCTGGGCGGCGTTGCCCCGCACCTGCGGCACCGCCGCACCCAGCGCCACCAGCACCGCGACCGCCCGGGCGGCGCGGCGCGCCCGCGCCGGGGTCCGCACGGCGCGTGCGGCGGCGGCGCCGACCCAGCAGCTGCCCAGCACGGCCAGCGCCGTGCCGGTCACCGGGAGGCTGGCGGCCAGCCGGCCGCGGTCGTTGTACCAGGGGGCCGTCAGCGCCGAGGAGAGCGGCGAGTCCACGGAGGCGGCCAGCACGTCCAGGGCCGCCACCACCACGTGGCCGACGACCAGCCAGCGCCACCGCACGCGGGTGCAGGCGCGCACCGCACCGAGCAGCACGAGCGCCCCCACCAGCCAGCCGGCCCCCGAGCTCGCCGGCGCCCCGCGCAGCGCCTCCCCGACCGCGCGGGCCACCGAGCGGGTGGCCGGCCAGTCCGCCGCGGCCATGCTCCGCAGCGACGGCCACGCCACCACCACGGCGCCCGCGGCCCCCAGCACGGCCAGCGCCGCGACCAGCAGCACCCCGCCGTGCGCACGGGCACCGCGCCAGGGCAGCAGCAGCGCCGGCAGCACGGAGACCACCGCGAGGACGGCCGTCAGCAGCAGCACCACGAAGAAGGCCCCCGGGTGCGCCAGGGCGCACCCGGCGGCCGCCGCCGCGGCCACCACCAGGGCGCGCGGGCGCTCCCCCGGCACGGGCGGGCCGGGCTCGCCGCGCCCTGCCGCGGCCAGCGCCAGGCCCCCCAGCACGGCCGGCACCAGGGCGGTGCCGAGCACGAAGGGCCACAGCCCCCCGCGGTCCACGTACCAGGGGAAGGCCACGAAGCCCTGCGCCAGCACCGGCGCCAGGAGCAGCGGCACCGGGCGCGGGCCCAGCACCGCGCGCACCAGCAACCCCGCCGACAGCGCCCACACCACCCCCGGCACGACCGCCACCAGCGCGTTGGAGGCCAGCACCGGGGACGTCGGCCCGGCCACCAGGGCCGCCAGGCCGTGCCACCCGGAGGGGTAGAAGCCGCCCGAGAGCGGGGACGTCAACCGGGCCACGTCGAAGGGCGAGGCGCTGCCGGTGTCCAGCACCCGGCGCACCGCGTTGAGGTGGAAGATCGTGTCGAAGGCCTGCGAGACGACGTCGGGCCGGCCCAGCCCGCGCACCGCGGTCGCCACGGCCAGGGCCGTGCCGGTGGCGGTGCCGGCCAGCAGCGCCACCACCGCCCGCCCCTGCGGGGGCGCCGGGACCGGTGCGGGCAGCCGCCGGCGCAGCAGCCGCGGCACCAGCCGGCCCGCGAGCGCGGCGGCACCGGCCACCAGCAGCGTCCCCGCGGCCACCGCGCCCAGGCCCCAGCGCACCCCGGCGAGCGGGGTCACCAGCGAGCACGCGCCCACCACCGCCACCGTCACGGCCGGGGCGGCGCTCACCAGGAGGACCCCGCGCAGGCGCAGGGCCCACCCCACGGCCAGACCCGGCACGAGGACCACCGCCACGGCCAGCGCCAGCACGGGCAGCGCGGCCAGCCACTGCCCCGCGCTCGCCGTGGTGCCCACCGCCTCCCCCAGGGTCGTGCCCGCGCTCACCGGGGCAGCCGCTCCGGCCGGGAGCGGGCGATCAGGCGGCGGTAGGCGACGGTGCGCACCCGCGCGGGCACGAAGCGGTACCCGCCGCGCACCACGACGTTGCGCACGGCCTGCGCGGGGGTGGTGAAGCCCTCGGCGCGCAGGTGCCGCTGCAGGCGCAGCTCCGAGCGCCACAGCCGCAGCCCCCCGCGGCGGGCGTAGGAACCCGCCGCGGCGTCGGCGCCCACGCGGTACTTGACGAGCGGGTCGGGCAGGTTCTCGCAGCGCGCCCCGGCCGCGATCATCCGGGCGAACAGCCAGTAGTCCTCCATGAGCGGCAGGTCGCGGTACCCGCCCGCCGCGGCCACCGCCGAGCGGCGGTACACCACCGTGGGGTGGTTGAAGGGGTCGTGGAAGCGGGCGTAGGAGGCGATGCGCTCACCGGTCGGCGGGGTGCGCCTGCCCACCAGGTCGTCCTCGTCGGCGCCGATCTCCCACAGGCCCGTGCCGACCAGGTCCGCCCCGGCCGCCAGCAGGGGCAGCTGCCGCGCGAAGCGCTCCGGCAGGCTGACGTCGTCGGCGTCCATGCGGGCCACCACGTCGTGGCGGCAGGCCGCCAGGCCCGCCTCCAGCGCCGAGGCCAGACCGACGTTGCGCTCCAGCGGGACGAGGCGCACCGGCACGCCGGCCGCCCCGTCGCGGGCCAGCGCGGCCAGCAGCTCGTCCAGCTCGGCCGGGACGGGACCGTCGCGCACCACGACGACCTCGTCGGGGCGCAGCTCCTGGTCCGCGGTGACGCTGCGCACGGCGCGGTCCACCAGGGCGGCGTCGTCGGCCGCCCACACCGGCAGCAGCACCGAGAACGGCGGCAGCCGCCCCGGCGGCAGCGGTTCGACCGCCCCGACGCGGCCGGCGCGGCCCGCGGCGGCGTCCTCCACGGCCGCGACGTCGGCGCTGATCTGCCCGAGCCCCACCAGCACGTCCGCGGTGGCGGCCGGCGGGCGCGCCGCCTCGGCCAGGCCGCGCACCAGGCCGCGCACCAGCACCCCGCGCGCGGACGAGCGGCGCAGGGTGCGCCCCCAGCGCAGCAGCGTCGCGCCGCCGTACAGGACGGTGTCGCGCGCGCCCAGGGTGCGGTACCGGGTGAACAACCACACCTTGTTGCGCACCTCGAACCGGAAGCGCTCGCCCGGGTCGGCGTCGGTGCCGCCGAAGACGCGGGTGCGGTGCTCCACCACGCTCGCCGGTGCCGCCACGCCCCGCGCGTGCCGCAGCAGCCGGGTGGTGAACTCGAAGTCGTCGTTCCACAGGAAGAACGCCGCGCGCGGCAGGCCCGAGGAGCGCACCGCGGCCGCCTCCACCAGCAGCGCCACGAAGGAGGCCGAGCGGATCGGCACGCAGCCCGCCGCCGCGGCGGCCCGGCGCTCGGCGCGCGAGGCGCCGGCGCGCGGTCGGGGGGTGTTCATCGGGTGCTCGCGCCCGTCGTGCCACACCACGCGGCTGGCGACCACGACGGCACCGGTGGCCGTGCGCGCGGCCAGCGCGGCGGCCAGGGCACCGGGGCGCGGGACGGTGTCGTCGTCCATCAGCCACACCAGGTCCGCGGCGTGCCGGCGCAGCGCGCGCGCCAGACCGGCGGCGAAGCCGCCCGCACCGCCGGTGTTGCGCTCCAGGCGCACCAGGTCCACGAGCAGCGGCGCGCCGGCGGCCCACGCCCGCACCGCCTCGTCGGTGCCGTCGGTGGAGGCGTTGTCCACCACGACGACGGCGTCCGGGCGCCGGGTCTGCGCCGCCAGCGCCGCCAGCGCCTCCACCAGCAGGTCGCGGCGCTGGTGGGCGACCACGACGGCCACCACGCGGGGACCGGAGGGCGCGGCGGGGGGCGCGGCGGGGACGTCGGGCACGGTGCCAGCCTCCCAGGCGGGCGGTGCGGAACCGCTCACGACCCGCTCCCGCTGCGCGGCGCGGGCGCCCCGGCCACCGCCAGCACGGCGCTCGCGGCGCGCTCGGCGGCGGCGGCCAGCGACCCGTGCCGCAGCGCCCAGGCCCGCAGCCGCTCCCGCTGCGCCGCGTCCGGGCGGCGCCAGCCGCTCAGCGCCCGCGCCACCGCCGCGACGTCGTGCTCGACGGCCGCGCCCAGGCCGCCGGCCAGCACCGCGTCGCGGCCGCTGCCCACCCCGGCGAACAGCACGGGGGTGCCGCAGGCCGCCGCGGCGGCGATCTTCGTGGGGGCCATGAGGTCGTAGCCGCTGCCGGGCACCAGGGACGCCAGCGCGACGTCCGCCTCCCGGAGCAGGCGGGCGGCCTCGGCGGGGGCCACCGTGCCGGGCAGCTCGACCGCGCCGGGGGCCAGCTCGGCGGCCAGCGCCCGCAGCCGGGAGGCGTCCACGCCGCCGCCCACCATGACCAGCCGGGCGGCGGGGTCGGTGCGGGCCACCCGCGCGAACGCGCGCACGAACACCTCCGCGCCCTGCCACTGCGACATGGTGCCGCTGTAGACGGCGCGCAGCCCGGGCGCGTCCGGCACCCGGGCTGCGGGCCGGAAGACGTCGACGTCCACGCCGTTGCCGACGACGTGCACGCGCGCGCGGTCCACGCCGGCGCGCACGACCTCCTCGGCCATGCCGTCCGTGACGGCCAGGACGGCCGCCGCGCCGCGCAGCGCGGTGGCCTCGGCGGTGCGCAGCGCCGCCAGCACCGGGCGCGGCGCCCCGGCGGCCACCGCGCCCAGCGACCACACGTCCGGCACGTAGGAGACGTACGGCACGGCGCGCACCCGGCTCGCCAGCCGCGTCGCCAGGCCCGTGGTCGGCGGCGGCTCGTGCACGACGACGTCGGGGCGCCGGCCCAGCAGCAGCCGGCCGGTCAGCGGCACGTCGAAGCTGAGGTACGGCAGGTAGCCGCGCACCGCGCCGTCGGCGTCGCGCAGCACGGGGGCGCGGCGGGTGCGCACGCCGTCCTCGTCGGGCGGGACGCCGCCCCGGGGGGTGGTGGTGAGGACCTCGACCTCGCACCCGGCGGCGACCAGGGCGCGGGCCAGGGCGCGCAGCCGGAACGGGGCGGCGCCCACGTCGGGCGCCCAGGTCCGGGTGGCGATGCGGACCAGGGGCGACACGGAGCGGGACCCTACCCGGACGCCCTGTGGTCCCGGGGCGGGCGCGCGGCAGGATCGCCGGGTGCGCATCGCCGTCGTGACCACCTGGTACCCCAGCAGCACCGACGGCGTGGAGGGCGTGTTCGTGCGCCGGCACGTCGAGGCGCTGCGGCGCGGGCACGAGGTGAGCGTGCTGCACCTGGCGTCCCGGCCGGCGGCGCCCGAGCCGGGTGTGCAGCGGCTGGTGCTGGACCGGCGCTCGCCGCGGTCGGCGGGGGCCGCGCTGGCAGCGGCGCGGGAGGCGGCCCGCGGTGCGGACGTCCTGCACACGCACGTGTTCTCCACGCTGCTGCTGCTGAGCCCGCTGGCCGGGCCGTGGCGGCCGGCGGTGCCGTGGCTGCACACCGAGCACTGGTCGGGCGTGTCCGACCCGGCCTCGGCCGGGCCGCTGTGGCGGCGGGCGGCCGGTGCGCGCCGGGTGCTGGGGCGCCCGGACGCGGTGACGGCGGTGAGCCGCTACCTGGCGGACGCGGTCGCGCCCTTCCGCCGGGACCGCACCTGCCACGTCGTGGCGAACGTCGTGCCGGCCCCGGCCGCGGTGGTGCCGCCGCCGGGCGGGCCGGTCCTGCGGCTGCTGGGGGTGGGGAACCTGCGTCCGGTGAAGGACCCGCTGCTGGCGGTGGAGGTGCTGGCCGAGCTGCGCCGGAGGGGGGTCGACGCGCACCTGCGCTGGGTGGGGTCCGGTCCGCTGGAGGCGGCGGTGCGCGAGCGGGCCGGGCGGCTGGGGGTCGCCGGCTCGCTGGAGCTGCTGGGGCGACGCGCACCGGTGGAGTTCGCCGGCGAGTGGGCCGCGTGCGACGTCTTCCTGCTGCCCAGCCGGCACGAGACGTTCTGCGTGGCGGGCGCGGAGGCGCTGGCGGCCGGGCGCCCAGCGGTCCTGGGCGCGCGCGGCGGCGCGCGGGACTTCGCCGGGCCGGGCGTGCACCTGGTGGGCGAGCGCAGCCCGGCCGCGTTCGCGGACGCGGTGCAGCGCGCCGCCGCCGAGCGCCTGCCGCCGGAGCGGATCGCGGCGCCGGTGCGCGAGGGCTTCTCCCCCTCCGCCGTGGCCGGCGCCTTCGACGCCGTCCTGCGCACCCTCCCCGCCCCCCGCTGATCACCACCCCGCGGTGATCTACACCCCGCGGGGCGGGGTCAGGCGAGGCCGGACAGCTCGGCCTGGACGGCGAAGTCGGGCACTGCGGCGACGACCTCGTCGAAGGTGCCCACGGCGCGCACCCGCCCGGCCTCCAGCACGACGACCGCGTCGCAGTCGCGCACGGTCGCCAGCCGGTGCGCCACCACGAGCACGGTGACGCCCCGCAGCCCGGTGACGGTCTCGGTGACGGCGGCCTCCGTGGCGGCGTCCAGGGCGCTGGTGGCCTCGTCGAGCACGAGCACGTGGGGGTCGGCGTACAGGGCCCGGGCGATGCCGAGGCGCTGGCGCTGCCCGCCGGACAGGCGCAGCCCGCGCTCCCCCACCGGCGTGCGCGCCCCCTGCGGCAGCGCGGCGACCACCTCGGTCAGCTGCGCGGCGGCCAGCGCCCGCTGCACCCGGTCCGGGTCGACGTCCGCCTCGTCCCAGCTGAGCGCCACGTTGCGGGCGACGTCGGCGTCCAGCAGCGCGACGTCCTGCGGCACGTAGCCCACGCGCCGGCGCCAGGCGCCGGTGACCTCCTCCAGCGGTCGCCCGCCCACGAGCAGGCGGCCGCCGGTGGGCAGCAGCAGGCCCAGGACGAGGTCGACCAGGGTCGACTTGCCCGACCCGGAACGCCCCACCACCGCGACGCGCGCACCGGCCGGCACGACGAGGTCGACGCCGGCCAGGGCCGGCACCGCACTGCCGGGGTAGGTGAACGAGACGCCCTCCAGGCGCACCTCGACCGCCCCGGCGGGCAGCCCGTCGGCGTCACCGGTGGGGGCCAGCGACGGCGCCGGGCCCTCGGAGGCGCCGGTGTCGCGCAGGGCGTCGAGCACCTCGCGGGCGTTGGGCTGGTGGGCGTGCATGGTCGCGAAGACGGACTGCAGGCGCGTCAGGCAGGGCACGACGCGGAAGCCGGCCACGGCGAACAGGCCGATCGCCGTGACGGCCTGCGTGAGGCCCTGGGTCAGCACGGCGACGGCGCCGACGACGAGGAACCCGCCCAGCAGCGCCGCCTCCAGCACGAACCTGGGCCCCACCGAGTAGAAGAAGGCCATGCCGCGGGCGCGGGCGCTGCGGGTGCGCACGTCGCGGGCGACGCCGGCGAGCTGCTCGCCGCGACCGCGCAGGGTGATCTCCTTCGTCGCCGCGAAGGACTCCTGCACCAGCCGCACGGTGTCGACGCTGGTGCTGACGGCGGTGCGCCCGGCCGCGGCGGCCCGCCGGGCGATGACCGCGTAGAGCACGAACGCGACGACGGCGAAGTAGGCGGCGGCCACCAGGGCGGTCTGCCAGGCGGCGACGAGCACGACCAGGCCCACGGCGGCGAGGCTGGCGACCTCGGCCACCAGGCTGGAGAACGGCATGAGGAAGCCGTTGAACGTCTGGTTGAGGGACTCGTCCACGGTGCGCACGGCGCGCGCGGAGCTGGCCCGCAGCCGGTAGCTCCACGACGCGGACAGGTAGGCGCGCACGAGCCGGTCGGCGACGTCGACCTCGTGCGCGGCGAAGCGCACGACGCCCCAGCGCACGAGCACGAGGCTGGCCACGCTCTTGACGACGAGGAGCGCGCTGACGACGACGATCAGCAGCACGAGCGTGCCGGTGCCGATCTGACGGCCGATCCCGGGCAGGGCGACGGCCAGCTGCCCGCCGCCACCCACGGCGACGGGCAGCAGCACCGCGAGCAGGCCGAGGGCGACGACGTCCAGCACCGCCAGCGCCGCCTGGGCGCCGCTGTAGAGCGTGACGAAGCGCCCGCTGCCGGCGGGCAGCAGCTTCAGCAGGGCCTTCACGGTCCGGAGCAGCTCGCGCACGCCGGTCATCCTCCCCGACTCCGCGGGCGCGACCGGCCATGATGGTGCGGTGACGAGCACCCCGCACGACACGCCGCGCGGTGCGGCCCCCCGCCCGGGCCACCACCCCGACCGGCACCCGGGACCGGGCGCCGACCGGCACCCCGGCACGTGGGTGGTGGTGCCGCTGTACCGGGAGGCGGGCGTCGTGGGCGACGTGGTGCGCGAGGTGCGCACCCGCTTCGCGCACGTGGTGTGCGTCGACGACGGCAGCCCCGACGACTCGGCGACCGTGGCGGAGGCGGCGGGTGCGACGGTGGTGCGCCACGGCGTGAACCTGGGCCAGGGCGCGGCGCTGCAGACCGGCATCGCCTACGCGCTGCGCGACGAGCTGATGACGTCGGTGGTGACCTTCGACGCGGACGGCCAGCACCGGGTGGAGGACGCCGAGGAGATGGTGCGCCGCCTGGAGCGCGAGGGGCTGGACGTGGTGTTCGGCTCGCGGTTCCTGGACCGGCGCACGCAGCTGGACCCGCTGCGCCGGGTGGTGCTGCGCCTGGCGACGGTCTACACGAACCGCTCCACGGGGGTGCGGCTGACCGACGCCCACAACGGCCTGCGGGTGCTGTCGCGGCGGGGAGCGGCGCACCTGCGCCTGCGGCACGACCGGATGGCGCACGCCAGCGAGATCGTGGAGCAGGTGGGCCGGGGGGGGCTGCGCTGGGCCGAGCACCCGGTGGAGATCCGCTACACCGACTACTCGCGCTCGAAGGGGCAGTCGCTGCTGAACAGCGTCAACATCCTCGTCGAGACGCTGCTGGGCTGAGGGGACGCCGACGTGGGAGGAACGCCGTGCTGCTGATCCAGCTGCTGCTCATCGCCGCCGTGCTGGCCGTCGGGGTGCTCCTGGTGCGCAGCACCGCGGGCGCCCGGCACCAGGCGGTGCGCCGGCTGCTGCTGGTGGGCCTGGTGCTGCTGGCGGTGGCCAGCATCCTGGCGCCGGGGGCCGTGACGGCGGTGGCGCAGGCGCTGGGCGTGGGCCGCGGCACCGACCTGCTGCTGTACGGGCTGGTGGTCGCCTTCCTGGGGGTGCTGGTCTCCTCGTACCGGCACCGGCGCTCCATGGAGGAGCGGCTGACGCAGCTGACGCGGCGCCTGGCGCTGGACGAGGCGGAGCCGCCGTCGCTGGCGCGGGTGCACCACGAGCGGGCACCGGCTCCCGGGCCCGGACAGGCACCGCCCCCCGCCTGAGCCGGGCTCGGGCGGGGGGCGGGCTCGCCGCCGGCCGGTTCAGGCCAGGGCGTCGCGCACCTGGCCGAGGACGGCGTCCTGGACGGCGCCGGTGCCGCCGAAGACCAGCGCGGTGCCGACCTCGAGGGGGTTGCCGTCCTCGTCCCGCGTGGCGCGGGCGTCGGCCTGCAGGGTCCGCAGCACGTCGGCGGTGGCGGTGGGCAGCTGGTCGGGCCGGGTCAGCAGCAGCGGCCCGCCGCCGTAGGCGAGGAGCGCGGAGCCGGCCAGGGCGTCGGCCCACCCCTCGCCGGTGGCGATGCCCACGATGGTGGTGGCGTCCTCGAAGAAGCTGCTGGAGGTGAACTGCCGGGCGATGCGGGCGGAGGTGTCGTAGCGGTCCGCTCCCGCGATGGGCGCCCAGCCGCTCTGCCCGGACACGGCGACGGCCGCGGGCCCGCCGATGGCGATCCTGGTGGCGAAGTCCCGCTCCGCGAGGTACCCCGCGGTGGCGCCGCCCAGGGAGTTGCCGTCGCTGAGCAGGACGACGCCGACGCTGTGGTCGGTCTCGTCGTCGACGACGCCCATGAGGGCCCCGGCGGCGAGGCCGTCGGGGTAGTTCCAGCCCGTCACGACGGAGACGGTGCTGGCCTCGGGCAGCAGCTCGGCGATCTCGACGGCGGTGGCGAAGCGGTCCGCGCCGGCGACGCGGGTGACGGTGCCCGCGACGCCCAGGGAGCGGACGGACTCCTCCACCGAGGCCGACAGCGCGGCGGTGCCGCCCAGCAGGTAGACGGTGCCGCCGGGGGCGAGGACGTCGCGGATCGCGGCTGCGACGGAGGCGTCCAGGCCGCCGGTGGGGGTCAGCAGGAGCGGACCGCCGGCGTCGGAGGCGAGGGGGGCCCCTGCGAGGGAGTCGGCGAAGGAGTCGGAGCGGGCCAGGACCACGGCGTCCACGCGCCCGGAGAAGGCGCGGGCTGCGGCCACGGCCGTGGCGATGCGGTCGGCGCCGGAGATGCGGGCGACCGAGGCGGCCTTCAGCTCCACGTCGACCGGGTCCGCGACGGCGGGCGCGGCACCGCCGCCGACGACGGCGACGGCGAGGGCGGCCGCGAGGGCCAGGGAGCGGGGGCGCAGGCGCATGGGGACCTTCCGGGGCGGTGTTCGTGGGTGCGCGCGGAGCGCGCATGCCCGACCGGTGTCGGACCGGGCGGGCTCGACCTTGAGGGACAGGGTCGCACGAGCCCCGACCGTGTGAGGTGTGCCACAGCAGTGGGGCCGCTGCGCGGGTGGAAACCCCTCCCGCCGGGCACCGTGTTCTCCCTGCGCACTTGGAGCACTACTGTGCGCGGCATGCGCATGACTGTCATCGGGTGCGGGTACCTCGGCGCCGTGCACGCCGCGTGCATGGCTGAGCTGGGCCACGAGGTGGTCGGCGTGGACGTGGACGTGGAGAAGATCGAGGCGCTGCGCGAGGCGCGCGCACCGTTCTTCGAGCCGGGCCTGCCGGAACTGCTGGAGCGGGCCATGGCCACCGGCCGGCTGCGCTTCACCACCGACATGACCGAGGCCGCCGGCTCGGCGGTGCACTTCGTGTGCGTGGGCACTCCGCAGAAGCGCGGGGAGTTCGCCGCGGACATGCGGTACGTGGACGCCGCGGTGGACGCGCTGCTGCCGCACGTGGGCGCCGGCGAGCTGGTGGTGGGCAAGTCCACCGTGCCGGTGGGCACCGCGGCGCGCCTGGCCGCGAAGGTCGCCGACCTGGCCCCGGGCGCGGCGCTGGCCTGGAACCCGGAGTTCCTGCGCGAGGGCCACGCCGTCGACGACACCCTGCACCCCGACCGCCTCGTGTACGGGGTGCCCGAGGGCCCGGACTCCGAGCCCGGCAAGGCCGCCAAGGCGCTGCTGGACGAGGTGTACGCCACGCCGCTGAAGCGCGGCACCCCCACGATCGTGACGGACTACCAGACCGCCGAGCTGGTCAAGGTCGCCGCCAACTCCTTCCTGGCCACGAAGATCTCCTTCATCAACGCCATGGCCGAGCTGTGCGAGAAGGTCAACGCCGACATCACGCAGCTGGCCGACGCCATCGGCCACGACGACCGCATCGGGCGCAAGTTCCTCAACGCCGGCCTGGGCTTCGGCGGCGGCTGCCTGCCCAAGGACATCCGCGCCTTCATGGCGCGCGCCGGGGAGCTGGGCGCCGACCAGACCCTGACGTTCCTGCGCGAGGTCGACTCGATCAACATGCGCCGACGCATCCGCATGGTGGACCTCGCCCGCGAGGTCTGCGAGGGCTCGCTGATCGGCAAGCGCGTGGCGGTCCTCGGCGCGGCGTTCAAGCCCGACTCCGACGACATCCGCGACTCCCCGGCGCTGAACGTGGCCGCCCAGATCCAGCTGCAGGGCGGTGACGTGGTCCTGACCGACCCCGCGGCGCTGGACAACGCCCGCAAGTCGCTGCCGAGCATCTCCTACGCCGAGACGGTGCAGGAGGCCGTCACCGGCGCGCACGTGGTGCTGCTGCTGACGGAGTGGAAGGAGTACCGCCAGCTGGAGCCGGCGGCGATCTCCCACCTGGTCCGCGAGAAGCGGATCCTGGACGGGCGCAACGCCCTGGACCCGGCCCGCTGGCGCTCCGCCGGCTGGACCTACCGCGCCCTGGGCCGCCCCCGCGCCTGACCCCCCCCCCCCGCGGGGGGCGAGGGGGGCCCGACCCCCACGACC